>JAEVZP010000183.1 GCA_023392185.1 Bacteroidota bacterium | reverse complement strand
CGTCATCAGGTGCCATCAGCACGCGGTCTACCCAGTCGCAGATCTTCTGCATATCGGCTTCTTTCATGCCGCGCGTCGTGACGGCGGGCACACCGATGCGGATACCGGAGGTTACAAACGGCGATTTGTCGTCGTAGGGAACCATGTTTTTGTTCAGCGTGATATCGGCCTTCACCAGGGTATTCTCCGCTTTTTTTCCGGAAATCCCTTTGTTGCGCAGGTCAATCAGAATGAGGTGGTTGTCGGTGCCGCCACTTACAATGTGATAATCCTTTTCTACAAAAGCTTTGGCCAGCGCCTGCGCATTTTTCTGCACTTGCGCCTGATATTCTTTGAATTCCGGTTGCAGGATTTCAAAAAAAGCAACGGCTTTGGCAGCAATTACGTGCTCCAGCGGTCCGCCCTGAATGCCCGGAAAAACCGCCAGATCAAGCAGTTGGGTCATGGTGCGCAGCTCGCCCTTCGGACCGGTGAGGCCCCAGGGGTTTTCAAAATCTTCTTTCATGAGGATAATGCCGCCGCGCGGGCCACGCAGGGTTTTGTGGGTCGTCGAAGTCACGATATGGCAGTGCTCCAGCGGGTTTTGCAGCAGCCCGGCGGCAATAAGGCCGGCGGGATGGCTCATATCGCACAGCAGAACAGCGCCTACCTCGTCGGCTACTCTACGGATGCGGGCATAATCCCAGTCGCGGCTGTAAGCCGAGGCACCGCAGATAATCATTTTCGGCTTGTGCTCGCGGGCCTGTGCTTCCAGCATCTCATAATCTACGCGGCCGTCTTCTTTCTTCACGCCGTAGAACACCGGATGGTACAGTTTTCCGGAAAAATTGACCGCCGAGCCGTGGGTGAGGTGACCGCCCATGCTCAGGTCGAGCCCCAGGATGGTATCGCCCGGTTGCAGGCAGGCAAGGAAAACAGCCGCGTTGGCCTGTGCGCCGCTGTGGGGCTGCACGTTGGCCCAGGCACAGCCAAAGATTTCTTTGGCGCGGTCGATAGCCAGCTGCTCGCTTTTATCCACCACTTCACAACCGCCGTAGTACCGCCGTCCGGGATAGCCTTCGGCGTATTTGTTGGTCATCACATTGCCCATTGCTTCCATCACCTGCAAAGAGGTAAAGTTTTCGGAAGCGATCAGTTCGAGGCCGCGTTGCTGCCGTTCGAATTCTTCGTCGATAAGTTGAAAAATCCCGGTATCGCGTTGAGAAGTATTGGTAGCCATAGGTAAGGCGCAAGGTAAGACAGGAAAGAGGGATTAGGAACCCGGGGGTCAGGGGTTGGCAGAGAGGAGGTATGCCTTGTCTTCGGCGGATGAATTTACAGGGATCCGATTCGCAACGCACTTATCGAAGAGGCGCCTGCTGAAAGGCCTATTCAGATTTTGCTTCCCAAACAGGACTGTCAGAAATCTAAGGGATGCATTCAAAACAAGCGCTTATTTACAGTTTTCCTTAATAGTATTGATAGCAAAACCCGCACCTTTGCGCCATGAAATTCCGGAGCACCTTTCTCCTTTCACTCCTGCCTTTTTTCGCGCAGGCACAAACACAAAAGCCTTATTTCCAGCAACGCGTGGATACGCGGATGCAAGTGGCGCTAAATGATACAACGCATGAACTAACCGCTACTGCCGAATACCGGTATACCAACAACAGCCCCGACACCCTGCGGACGCTGTATTTCCATCTGTATCCCAATGCCTATAAAAACGACCGCACGGCATTTAACACGCAGCAGATCGAGAACGGGAAAACGGACTTCTATTACAGTAAAGAAGCGCAGAAAGGCGGATTCCGGGAGTTGGATTTTGGAACGGCCGGAACGCTGCGGCCTTATCAGGACGACTCGGTGCGGAATGCCGATCAGGGAGAGCTGCTGCTGAATGATCCCATTCTGCCGGGCGAAACCCGCACTTTTTCGGCTCGTTTCCGGGTCAAAATTCCCGATGTTTTTTCCCGCTTCGGGCATACCAAACAAGCCTATTTTATTACCCAATGGTTTCCGAAGCCGGCAGTCTATGACCGGGAAGGCTGGCACGTAATGCCCTACCTGGATCAGGGCGAATTTTTTGCGGAGTTTGGCAGCTATGATGTGGAAATAACCCTGCCGCAAAACTATGTGGTGCTGGCAACGGGCAATCTGCAAACCGAAAGCGAAATCCGCTGGCTCGATTCCCTCAGCCGGGTGCCGTTCGCAGCCTATAAAGACGCGCGCGACACCTTTCCGAAATCGGTACCTTTCACCAAAACCATCCGGTTTACGGAAGACCATATTCACGATTTTGCCCTCTTCGCCGACAAGCGGTTTATCGTCCGCAAAGACAGCCTGCAGGCGCCCGGAAACGATTTCTACACCACGACCTGGACCGGCTTCCTGCCGCCGGATTCTACCTACTGGAAAAAAGGAAATGACTACCTGAAGGCCGCCCTGCGCATCTACAGCGAGAACCTCGGCCCCTATCCTTACCGGACGATCAAGGCGGTGGAAGGCGATATGAAAGCAGGCGGCGGCATGGAATACCCCACCGTCACCGTCATTGACCGGCAAGCGAGTTCTGCACTCAAAACCGTTGTTATCCACGAGGCGGGCCACAACTGGTTTCAGGGCATTCTGGCCAGCAACGAACGGCGCTACCCGTGGCTCGATGAGGGTCTGAACTCTTTTTATGAATGGAAAACCGTGCAGGCCTACAACGAAGCGACGCGCGACACAGCGGCGAAGCCAAAAGGCATCAGCAAAAATGCTTTCCGGGAACCTACCGCCGAAACGATCTTCTATTACGAACTGGCCAAAACCGGACTGGATCAGCCGCTCAACCTGCCTTCGGAAGCCTACCGCGAGCCCAACTACGGCGGAGATGTCTATTACAAAACAGCAGCGTGGCTGCGCTGGCTCGAAGGCTATATGGGTCCCGAAAACCTGCGTGCGGCCATGCAGGATTACTACGCCACCTGGAAATTCCGCCATCCGGCGCCGGAAGACTTTTTTGCCCACTTGCAGAAGCATTCCCCCAAGAGCCTCGACTGGTTTCTGGACAACGCCTTTACCACCACCGAGCCGGTGGATTTTGCCCTGCGCAAAAAAAGAAGTCTGGCGGATTCCGTGTTGCTTTCCATCAAAAATAAAAACGCTTTTGCCGCTCCGGCCGGCGTTCTGGGGATCAAAGGCGACAGCGTAGCGGCCGAGGCATGGACTGCCCCGTTTTCGGGAACCACCACCATTGCGCTGCCCGGCGGCAACTATGACCGCATTGTGCTTTCCGATGCCATTCCCGATGTTACCAGCGCCAACAACAGCACGCGTCGCGGGCTGGCTTTGGGCATCGCCGGTGGCTTCCGGACCGGTTATAAAACCAAAATCTGGGCTACACCGGCCCTGGGCTACAATGTGTATGACGGCGTGCAGGCCGGGGTGCTGATCCATAATATTTTTGCGCTGCCACAATCGAATTTCCGTTTTGCCCTCGCCCCTACCTATGCATTTCGCAGCAAATCGCTCACGGGCACGGCTTCTGCCGGTTACTTCTGGTTTCCGCAATCAGGCGCTTTTCAGTCGATAGGACTGCAGGCCGATCTGAAATCTTACCATTACAACGAATCCGGTCTTAATATTCCGGAACTGCTCCTGGCCCGCTACACACGGCTGGCCCCGGAATTGTCTTTTATTTTCCGGAATAAAGACCCGCGCAGCCCCGTGACCCGTTCGCTCTCTGCCCGTGCCTATGGCATCTGGGAACAAGGCTTTCAGTTTCACCGCGACGCTGCCGACCAGCTGTTTCGCCCGGCACTGGTGGAAAAGAAATTTGCTTATGGTCGGCTGCGCTATGAGCACCGCAACGAGCGCACCCTGCATCCCTTCGGATATGCGCTGGAAGCCCACGGCGGCGAAGACTTCCTGAAGCTGATGGCAGAAGGCAATCTGCGAATCGACTACCACCGGAAGGGGCAATTCCTCACCGCACGCGCCTTTGCCGGAAAAGTCACCGCACTTTCCGGAAAACCCCTGCCTCGCCGCTATGCCCTGCATGCTTCCTACACCGGCGCCAATGACTATCTCTACGACGGCACTTACCTGGGTCGTAGCGAGCGCGAAGGCTTTGCTGCCCACCAGTTTGGCCTGCAGGAAGGCGGGCTTAAAATGCCAACCCCTTACTATGCCAATCCGCTGGGCGAAACAAACAACTGGCTGGCGTCGCTTAACCTAACCACAACCATCCCTTATCTGCCGCTGCGCCTGTTTTTCGATGTTGCCACGTTTAGCGATGCCGAAAAGCTCAATCCTTCCGGAAGCAAGGTTTTGTATGACGGTGGCGTTTCTTTACACCTGCCCTACAATATTGTAAGCGTATACTGGCCGTTTCTGGTAAGCGGCGATTATAAAGACTATCTCCGGTCGGTACATGGCAAGAGCGGATTGCCCCAGACTATTATGTTCCAGGTTAATCTGCACAACGTAAACTGGCTGCGCTTTACCGGCAAGGCGATTCAGAAAGTACTGTAGTTTTAGCCTTATGACCCTTAAAAAGGGAGCGGAATTTCCGGAAATTCCGCTCCCTTTTTTAATACTTTGAAATCCGGAAACAGAGTACTGCCCGGAGGCCAGGCCCAGAAAAAGCTTTTAATCCACCAGCTCGGCCATTCGCCGTCCAGCCTCGTTTTCCGAAGTTATTTCCACCACGCCACGCGGCGCGTCAATGCTGTCCAGAAAACACCGGTAGATTTCATTGCGGCGCAGCAAAGCAGGGTTGCCGGTGACAAAAAACTGCTTTTTGGCGCGGGTAATGGCCACGTTCAGCTTCCGGTCGATTGGCTGGCCGTCGGCATCCTGAAGCACCTGCGAAAGCAGTTCAAGCTGATAGGCTTGATTCACGCAGAAGGAATAAATAATCACGTCGCGCTGCGAGCCCTGAAAACGCTCCACCGTGTCGATGGTAATATCAGCCAGGGCTGGAATGTTCAAAGCATGAATCGCCCGGCGGATTAAGGCAATCTGTGCCCGGTAAGGGGTGATAATGCCCACGCTGATTTTTCGCGCTTTTTCCGGGTCGCATGCAGCAGGTTCTTCGCCCACCAGCAGCAAATCGTTTTGGCAGCACAATTCCCATAACCCGGCAAGCAGCTTTACGATGATCTGCGCCTCGCAGGTATTGGTTTTGGCGGTTTTATCAGCCGGGTACTTTTCGGACGGAATAAAAGCCAGCCGCCGGGTTGCCAGAAGGTGCTGCACGGGTTTTTCGGCGTCAAATTTCCGGAAATCCAAGGCTTCGGACTGATGCTGCGTAGGCACGGCTTCGAGCTTGCCGTTGTAGAAAGCTTCGTTTGGAAATCGGGCAATATCGGGGTGCATCCGCCCGTGGCGACACAACATTTCCCAGTGCGGCGAGTCCGTCTCCTGCTGATGCAACCGGAACAAACGCTCGAACAGCGAATCTCGGCGGTCGGTCAGCCCGATGGCGCGCAGCAGGGGATTTTTTACTTCCGACTCGGCTTCACTTTGCAGCACCACCGCCGGCAACTGCTTGTGATCGCCAATGAGAATAAACCGGCCAATGGCGTTTCGTCCTGCCGGGTCTTTGGCCGATAAAAGTCCCAGCAAGGAAGGCTCCAGAATTTGCGAGGCTTCATCCACAATAGCCACGCCAAACTGTTTAAGCTTAAAAAGCTCTGTTTTTCCGGAAAGCGAAGCCACCGTTCCCACGAAAATGCGGTGCCTGCCGATTGCATCGCGCACCTCGTCGCGCCGGTTGCAATGCCCAATCATTTTATCCAAAAGCCGCTTCCGGTGTTTGGGAGCGCAGGTCAGTTCCGGGCCAATGCGCACATACGCCGGACTGCCTTCCACCCGATCCAGCGCGTCGCAGATTTCATCCACCGCGCGGTTGGTGTAAGAGAGCAGCAGAATATTGGTATCGGGCGAACGGTGAAATGCTTCCACCAAAGCCTTCAGCGCTAGCGAGGTCTTGCCGGTGCCGGGCGGGCCAAGGAGCAGAAAATAGTCCTCGGCGCTTTTCGCTTTCCGGACAATCCGCGCCATTGCTTCGTTTTCACACGCTTTTTCCAGGGCCACAGGTTCGATCGTGCGCGGGGCGCGCTGCCCGAGCAACAGGTCTTTCCGGTCCTGGTTGGCGTTCAGGAAAGCATACAAACCCCGGTATTGGGCCGTGTAGGTAGAATCCAAAAAATCGTGCTCGATGGCATAGCGACTTTGTTGCGGCAACACCGACGGGTTGCGTTGTTTGTAGCGCACGCGCAGGGTCACTTCTGTGGGCGAAATGGCTTGAACAGCAGCTTTGAAAATCTGCCGGTTGCCGACGCCGTCGCCCGCTGCGTTGCGTTCGTAGAGGATGACGATATCGCCGGTCCGGAAATTGGGCAGAAAATCGTGGTCGTATGCCGGGATGCTCAGGCGCAGGAATGGATCCTCAGTTTCAGTGCGGTTTTCCAGAATCGTCAGATCGGTGAGGATTTCACCGGCCTCTGTTTTTTCTTCCAGCGAAGAAAGCCACAGCGAGGAGACGCCCCGAACGCCTTCATAATCGGTGTCGCCGGCTTTGGAGATATAATGCTCCCGCGCCACAAAAGCATAGAAAGCGTGGAAATATTCTTTTTCCAGGAGCGAAGCCTTCCGGAAAGGTTCGCCAAACTGATTTATTTGCGGAATGATGTATTTCTCTAAAAAAGAGCCTTTTACCGCCGTGCCGTGGGTGATTAGATTATCGGGAGAGATGGCTTGCAGCAAAGCTTTGGCAGTCGTGCCGGAAGGGTCACGGGCCACGGCGTGCTCGTTGGCCACAATTCGGTTCCGGATTACCAGCAGCTCTTTAATAGCCGCCATAGACGCCGCCGAAAGACGCAGGTTGGCGCGTGGATCCGTGTATTTGGAATAGCAGATAAACGTATCCAGATCGCGAAATGCAACGCCAAGAATTTTCTGGATGATGATCTGGTAGAGGAAAGTCTGGCTTTGGTGGTTAACGCCAATCAGCTGGTACTGCGTTTCCGGAAACGGGGCTTTTCCCGACTTTAATTCAATCACCACATGCTTTCCGGCACTGCGTTGCAGGAAATCGAGCCGCCCCTGCACGCCCAGCTGCTCGCAGATAAAATGGGGCTCGAGCAGGGCATTTTCAGGGTCGATACCCGTTTGCGGAAACACCTTTTGAACGATGTTCCGGATGTTGTTAAACTGCGTTTGGGCATCGGCGAAAAAAGCGGCATCGATCTCGTTGCAGGCGGCAAACTCAAACGGCGCGGCGCGGAAAGCCTTTTGCATCACTTCTTTGAAAAGCACCGGTGCATGGGGCTTTTCGTGGATCATTTCATCCAGAAAAAGGTTGGCAATGTTTCCGAGCAGGATATGTCGATTGTTGAGCGAAGGCTCCAAACGGCTGCGCAAAAAGTGGAGCGGATGCCGGCTGTATTCCTTTACACACTCGGCCAGCGCGCTGACGTCGATGAGGTAATCGGGTTCGAGGATGATCAGCTCCGGTATGTAGATGCCTTCGCTATCCACAGCTACATCAAGCAGGTTGAGCCGGCAACCGGGCCACAGGCAGGCGGCGGTTTCGGCAAAGGGATTTTCTGCCTCCCCATGGGTCCGATAGCGAATCCTGACCGGGGTGTCGCCGGTGTGCTCTTCGTCGAAGGCATAAATGAACTGGTCGTCGCTGTTGCGCACTTCTACCCGGATGCGCGCATGCTTTCGGGCGGGTCGCCGGGTTGGCCGGAACTTCATTATTTCCGGAAAAAAAGCCTGAAGTATTTCCGGAATCCGGGCCTCCCAGAAGTGGCTGAGCGCCTCACAAAGGGCCCGAAGGTGCGCAGCGTACTCAACAGCTGTGGGCAGATAGCCGTTGTGCATTACCTTGTTGGCCGCGATGCGAAAATCGTTTACTGCAACCGTCTTGGAACTATCCAAACCGGTTTGCCGACAGAGGTAATTCAGTCGTGCAAAGAGACTTGGAAACTGCATGCTTTCACCGGCGGTGAGGCTTTTGCAGGCTCGCAGCAGCAAGGCCCGCATGGGTGGATATTTTAAGGCAGGGGGACTTTCTGTGTGGTGAATCTGGATCAGTTCTTCCCAAAAATCGGCTCCGGTCAGGGTCTTCATCAGGCTCAAAATTAGCGGCAGCTGCGGGGTTTCTTTCAGAGCCTCTAAAATGCCGGAATTTTACCCCGGAACCGCTCGTTTTCCGGAAAGCTGCGATCCTTTTCCTGGCCCGGACCGGTTTTGGTAAAAACCATTCTTTTTCAAACCACTTCTATGGAGTTCACTTTCTTTTTCGCATTGATTATTCTGGCTGCCTGCAACGGGCAGGAGCAGAAGAAGCAACAGGCAACCGATCTGCCGGAAGCTGCGGTGGGTGTGGTCGTTTATGGGGATTATAATGGCGACGGCATTCAGGATACGGCGAAGCTGGTTCAAACCCAAAAAGGCAGCGGCAACCCGGTGGAAGACGGTACGCCGGACGCTTACGAGGTGCAATTTTCCGGAAATATTCTGCCCGCTATTCCCATTGGATGCTGCGAGGCGGTGCTGATTCATGAAGGACCTTTAACGGGTAGCGGGGATGCGCTCTCCGTGTATCAGGCACCGATGAACGGGTGCACTTACACTTTTACAACCTATGATTTTTCCGGAAATAAACCGCGTAAAATCATTGGTCCGTTCCTCATTCCAACCGGCTGCGAACCGCTCTCCGACGAAGCGCTGCAAGAACGTGTTTTTAAAGAAGGCGATGCGGTTTATTATTACGAAACAGACCCGAACAGCAAAACAGGCGAGTTGGTGAAAGTGCGGGCGGCGGGCTTTTAAAATAGTTCTGGAAAATCTGCGCTTCTCTGCGGGCGAATCAGCGAAAATCTGCGGGGAAAAACTTATAGCCCGTTCACTTTCCGGAAAATGGCCTTGGATATGTCCGCGCTATTGAAGTTTACCAATAAGCCCAGTTTTAGACCGGATAGTTTGAGGTAGGTAATGAGTTGTTTATGGTGAACGTCCAGGAGCGTTTCTACGGCTTTTACTTCAATGATAACCTTGTTTTCCACCAGGATGTCCAGTCGGTAGCCGACTTCTAACCGGACTTCTTCGTAAATCATCGGCAACGCGACCTGCGTTTTTGCGTAAAGACCTTTCTTTTTGATTTCATAGTCTAAAGCCGCTTCGTAGGCAGATTCTAACAACCCCGGACCAAGGGCGTTGTACACGTTGAAAATGCAACCCCGGATTTCATAGGAAATATCATTTTCTGTCATGGTATGTTGTAAAATTTTCCCCGCAGATTTCCGTTTTCCCCGCAGATTTCCGCAGATTTTTACGCAGATAACCGCAGATTTTTCTCT
>JAEVZP010000120.1 GCA_023392185.1 Bacteroidota bacterium | reverse complement strand
AAATCTTCCGGCGCGGTGCTGGTGCGCGTCCGTTGGAAGATTTCCCAACGGTGGGCCTCATAATAATTCCGGTAGAGCGTTCCGGCGATGCTGTGCCAAATGGCGTTGTAGGGAAACGGCTCTTTGGTACTGTAGGCCACGGCCTGCGCCACGGCAGCGCTGTCGGCGTTCCCGTCTTCATCGGCCTGCGAGGTGGTTTCAATCAGGTATAGCTGCGCTTTGAGCGCCTGCACCGGCACGTTCTGGGCACGGGCTTTGGCGTAAATGGCCTCTACTTCTTTTCGCGCACTTTGCGGCAATCCTTCGTTCAGAAATTTATCTACCTGCTTCCATTCGTTGGAAAATGTTTTGTCGGGTCCTTGCGCCATAAGAAATGCGGGAATGAAAAAGAAGAGCGAAAAAAGGAAAATACGGTGGAAAGCCATAGCCGGAAGTGGATTTTGGTGGGAGAGAGACGCTTCATAGACGCAACGGTTAAAACCATTCCATAAAAGGGCTGCGCCGTTGGAAGGGCTTTGCCCTGTTGGAACTGCGTGTTGGAGCTACACGTTGGAGGCTTCGCCGTTGGAGAATGCTGGAAATAGTCTGTTTTTATCTTTGTAGCCGATACCAAATTTCCGTAGAGACAAGGCATGCCTTGTCTCTACAATAGCCCGGATTGCTACATTCTCCTGTAACTCCCGGATATTCAGCGCCTGATGTATTCATGCTGGCGCAAAAGGAAATAAAACGATTGCCCCACAAACAGTCCAACGCCCGAAGGGCTCCAACGTCATCCAACGCGAAGCTCCAACGCCAACGGCTCCAACGCACACAGTGCATCTGGCACGACCTTGTAGCATTTTCGTCAAACCCTAAAAAACCCTACTCCTATGGCGCAGACCTTTCAGGAACTGATTGCAGCCGACACCCCGGTGCTGGTAGATTTCTTTGCCACCTGGTGCGGACCTTGCAAGGCCATGACGCCCGTGTTGCAGGAAACAAAGCAGCAACTGGGCGACACCCTTTCGATCATCAAAATCGACATCGACAAAAACCAGCAGGCCGCCGCAGCATACCAGGTGCAGGGGGTCCCGACCTTGATTCTTTTCAAAAACGGAAAAATCCTGTGGCGTAAAAGCGGCGCAATGCCCACACAAGCGCTGCTTTCCGAACTTCGTCCTTTCCTCTGAAGCCTGAAAAGCGCTTTTCTTTCACCCAAAACCCCTGCATTGGACGCCGGCCCCATACGTGAACCCCGACTGCGACAGGCTTTTCAAAAACGCCTGCCCGGCACTGCTGCGCACGAAAGAATGGCGGGCCGCAAGCTAACGGCGCAGCAGGATATTCCAGCGGAAGCCCGCGAATCAGCGGTTTTGGTGCTCTTGCAGGAAGTGGCCGGCGATCTGGAAGTTACGCTGATCGAACGTACGGCCGATCGGTCAGCTCACAGCGGACAAATTGCTTTCCCCGGTGGCCGGCGTGATCCGGAAGATGCTTCTTTACTCGATACCGCCCTGCGTGAAGCCCGGGAAGAGGTGGATCTGGAAGCCGATAAAGTTGCTGTTGTGGGGGCGCTCACAGCGCTCTACATCCCGGTCTCGCGCTTTCATGTGTATCCTTTTGTGGCTTATGCACCGTCACCTCTGGTGCTTCTGCCCAGTCCGCTGGAGGTCGCCCGGATTATTCAGACGCCGCTTTCCCTCCTTTTTGCCCCGCAAAACCGTATTATTGCGGAAATAAAACCTGTATTAACGCCGGAAGAACCCATAGAAGTGCCTGCCTACAAACTGCCCAACGACGGCACGCTCGTGTGGGGCGCCACGGCTATGATTCTTTCCGAGCTTCAAACCCTTCTCTCCTATGGATGACCCGACCAGTACCACGGCTGCTTCATTTCTCGTGCAGCAGCCCCATTCAATAACTCTTTTCGTTTTGCGCCATGGCTTTTAAGATTCTGCTGACGCTTTTTCTGGTGTTGCTGAACGGCTTTTTCGTGGCGGCGGAGTTTGCTATCGTTAAGGTGCGCAACTCGCAGGTAGAAGCCAAAGGCATGAACGGCGCTGCCTCTAAGGCAGCCCGAACGATCCTGGCCAACCTCGACGGCTATCTGGCCGCTACCCAACTGGGTATTACCCTGGCTTCACTCGGCCTTGGCTGGGTGGGCGAATCGGTTTTCGAAAGCATTTTCCACGACCTGCTTCCGGAAAATATCCTCCCAATCGTCAGCACCGCGTTGGCTTTCACGACCATCACAGTAATGCACATCACTTTTGGGGAACTGGCGCCCAAAAGCATTGCGATCCGTAAGCCGCTTTCCACTACACTTAGTGTTTCCCTGCCCCTGCAGGTTTTTTACGTTGTTTTCCGACCGGCGATCTGGCTGCTCAATGGCTTTGCCAACCTGACGCTGCGTCTGTTCGGGATCAAGCCAGTCCACGACCACGACATCCACTCAGAGGAAGAACTGCGCATGATTGTGTCGGAAAGCCACGAAGGCGGCGTACTGGAAGACACCGAGCGGGAAATTATCCACAACGCCTTCGACCTGGGCGAGCGCAAGATTGCTTCGCTGATGACGCCCCGCTCGGAACTTACTTGGCTGGATGTAAACGATGATATGGAAGTGACGCGCGAAAAGATTAAAGGAAACCGCCACAATATGTATCCGGTTTGCGAGGAAGGGCTGGACGAGGTCATTGGCTATCTCTATGCCAAAGACCTTGTAACGGTGGATTTTGAAGAGGCCCTTACCCGCCTGCGCGAACTGGCCCGCCCGCCACTCTATGTTCCGGAAAACAACACCGCGTACCGGGTGCTGGAGCGCTTCCGCGAAAGCAAGGTACATCAGGCGCTTGTGGTGGATGAATTTGGTTCGGTGAAAGGCGTCGTAACCATCAACGATATCTTCGATGCCCTGGTGGGTGATATCTCTGAAG
>JAEVZP010000060.1 GCA_023392185.1 Bacteroidota bacterium | reverse complement strand
ACCCTGGCTTATACGTTTGATACGGTTGGCTATCATCAGGCCGCCATTCCTTATAATTTTTTTAGCGGCACCGCTACTGTGCGGTTTTCGCTCAGCGGCATTGACGGCCTAGACGGAAACAATTCCTTCCTGTATTTGCTGCCCAAAGGCATTCGTTCGGTGATTGACCTCGGCAGCGCCCCCTGGCTACGCAACCGCAGCTATACGGTGCAGGATAAGTCGGAAGTTTCGCTCGTTGGCGTGGCGGTAGTGCGGGGTCGCTTTTATGGCGGTATCAACACCGTAAAACTCGAAAATGGCCGATCTTACGGCGTTACGCTCAGTGAGACGGCACCTGATGCTTTCAAGGCCCAGGTTCTAAAGGTTTATTGATACAAAGCTTTCTATTTGCGGGAAATCAGAAACGCTTCTACTAAAACCGTATTAAAAAACAGCGATGCAACCGGTTCGGTTACATCGCTGTTTTTTTATTGCAGGAGAACGGCGCTATCCAAGAGAGCGGATCCATTCCACTACTTCGTCTTTGGTTTTACCCAGCTTTTGCTGCAAACGGCCCAGAAATTCATCGTCTTTGCCTTCTTCACGCACCAGATCGTCGTCGGTCAGGTCGCCATAGGCTTGTTTCATACGGCCTTTTAGTTCATTCCAGTCGCCTTTGATTTCCAGTTTGTCCATAGTTGTTGTTTTTGAAAGAGGTTAAAAAAGGAGTAACAAACAGCAGCGTGAAACAACCGTGCCACCTGAGGGCCGATGACAGCAACCAAAAGCCGGCTCGAGGCGAGCCGGCTTTTGAAGGGTAATTTTTTAGTAAAGGAAATAAGCCTAGGCCTCTTCAGACGACAGGGTGTCTGCATCCGCAGGGCCGGCTTCATAGCGGGCATTTGCCGGGGCTGCGCCGGCACCGGTTTTGCGCACGTTGGTTGCGCGCGGGCCTTTTGCATCTTCAACGATATCAAAGCTCACCTTATCGCCACGCTTCAATGTTTTGAAGCCATCCATCTGAATAACAGAGTGATGTACGAAAACATCTTTGCTGCCATCATCGGGGCGAATAAAGCCAAAGCCTTTGTCGTCCTTAAAAAATTCTACGGTTCCGGTGAGTTGTTCCATCTGGGTTGAATTGGGAGGGAGTATTGAAATTCAGAGTAAATGTATAAAGAACTTATCAGAATGGACCAATAGATCGTGCCGGAAGCCTTAATTTTTTTCAAAAAAGATTAATCGCGGGGTTTTCTTTTCACGATCAGGCACCAGCTTTCATCAAGCGGCAGCAACCCATATTCATATACAAAAGTGTAAAGTTGTCCTTTTTTGTTTTGATAAGTATGGGTGTGAAAGCCAAAATCGAAACCTGCCGAAAGCAGCTTTTGCCGGGGTACCTTAGCCATCTCTTCCCCTTCGCGCAGCCCACCCTCCAGAATCCGCCGGTTGCGCCGCAGCGTGTTGTTGATGTTGCGCACATAATTGTTGGCATCGGCATTTTGCCGGTTGTTGAAAGCATTGCGGCAGTAGTCGTCGCAGAACTTCTGATCCGACCGCCCTTTGAGCGGCTTTTCACATTGTCTGCACAGGCGGAGCGTTTCCATAAAAACAAAGAAAAAAGAGTAACAACAAGGGATGCCTCTGAAAAGAGACAATGGATGCAACAAGCCGGAGCCGGAAAGATAAAGCGTAGCAGCCTTTGGTGTGAAGGGTGCGATTTTGTTTTCAGTCCTTACAAAAAGAAGCCTTTTGAAAAAACGCTGATTTCCGGAAAAAAGACGCTGATTTCCGGAAATCCGGATCTACTCTATTCTTGTAAATGCCTGCTTTAGAAATCTTTATGTCAAAAACGCTGGCAGCTTGTAAAAAACGCTCCGATAATCATTATCCGACAACAAGCGCTTTCAAACATTTGCATCCGAGAGTAAACGAAAAACAACCGACTTTGGTTGCCGGGGCGCTTCACCTTTGTGTTGCAGTTCGGAAATAAAGCGGGTTCCTTTTAAAACCGGACTGCAACAAACCATTTTTTTAGACGAATCTTTTTAAAACAGACGAACCATGAACACCCTGAAGAACAAAGTCCAACTGATCGGCCGCCTCGGCGCTGCCCCCGAAGTCCGCACCCTGCAAAACGGCTCTAAAGTAGCTAACATGCGACTTGCAACCAACGAATACAAGCGCGGTGCCAATGGCGAGAAAATCGAAAATACCCAGTGGCACAGCCTCGTTGCCTGGGGCAGCGAAGCCGAAGTAGCTGAAAAATACCTGCAAAAAGGTGCCGAGATTCTGATCGAAGGCAAACTGCACTACCGCGAGTACACCGACAAAAACGGCAACCAGCGCCAGGTAACGGAAATTGAAGTGGCCCACCTTCTGATGCTGGATAAAAAAGCAGTCGCCTAAGCCTTAATTTCCGGAAAAATCATCCTGTTTCATTGCTGTTGAACCCACAGCCCAACAGGATTTTCTACCCCGGCCATGCTTTTGTTAGACGCATGGCCGGGGCTTTTTTACGGTTATTCCTTCGCCTCTGGTGCGCTGATCCATTCATTTGGTTCCAATTCCGAAGGGCTATTCACACGGCAATAAGTAGCTGATACCGATTAGACAGCTCCTCTGCACATGGCTCACTTCTCTTCTGTCCCTTTGTTGAACCCATACTCCGTACGTTTTAACCTTCTTAGAAGCTGTTTGAGTTAAAATATTATCTGGTAAATCATGGGATCAGTGGTTTGCAACTTGGAGAGCAAAATAGAGCCCGACATATCGATGCTGCGTCGCCCGCCGGGGCACTTGCGGGCGAACGGCTTTTTGGTTACCTTTTTTCCGCAAAAAAGTAGAAAGAAGATTTAATTACAGCCCACTGTTTGACAAAACACCGATTTTTAGCACATTGAAGCGAACCTTTAACTCAAACAGTCGCTTAGGTTTGTAAATTATTTTGTCCCCCTGCCGAAAGGCAGGGTCTCCGGCGTCGCTTCTCAGATTCCGCCCTTCGGCGGAATGACAAAACGAAGAAACCCTTCTGTCTAAACCGCCAATCTGCGCATCGTTGGCCGCAACCCTTCTGATCTTTCACCAAAGGAGGGACCTCTTTTGGTGTACAAGTGGTAGAATTTCCGGAAAATGTAGCTTCCAAGGGCTCAATCCAAGCCTTCATTTCGCTTCTGCACCAGGGCTTTTGCACCCGCTGATTTGGAAAGCTTTTCACCATCGGCACCCAGCAACAGCGGGTGATGCTCGAAACGAATGTGGAGAAAAGCTTCCAGTTGAAGCATTTCGGCCAGATAGGCCTGCGAAAAAGTGCTACGCCGAAGGTCCTCGCCTCGCACAATATCGGTGATGCCATAGTCCACATCATCGGCCAGCGAAGCGATATGATACGCCGGCAGGCCGTCACGCCGCCGCACGACAAAAAAAGGATTTTCCACCGCCAGATCAGTTTCCACCCACATGCCGTTTGGATCCTGAAATCGTCCTTTGCTTCCCTTCGGTGTCCGCACGCGCCAGGTTACGTCTGGCGCGTCAAGCGGAATGTTTTGCTTTTCGCACGCCCCGAAATAGTGGCCATCCCGGCTGTGCATTGCGATTTGCGCCCGGGAGCACCGGCAGGCAAACACTTTGTTGCGGCGCACCAGCCCGGCCAGGAGCTCGTTGTAACGCGGCAGGCGCAGGGTTTGGGAAAAGGTTGCCTCCTGTTCGGCCACCGTTTGAGGGCCTTCCTGCCAGTCGATATGAAGCGCCCGCAGACTGTCAAAGATGCTTTGAAGGTACTCCGGTCGCACCCGCTGCTGGTCGAGGTCGTCAATACGAAGCCGCAGTACTCCACCCGCCTGCCGGCAGCGCTCCGCCGTCAGCCGGAAATTAAAGGCGTTTCCGGCGTGGATAAAGCCCGAAGGCGTAGGCGCGAGGCGGAAGAAGCGGGTCTGCACGCCCAAATTTCCGGAAATAAGTGTAAAAAAGCTGCTGACCAGCGCGCTCCTTTAGCTGGCAGGTGACAATTCGGCCAGCACCGGACAATGGTCAGAGAACGTTATCTCGTGCAAATGCCCGGCAGTTTGCAAGCGGGGCAGCAGATTTTCGGAAGCACAGATATAATCGATGCGCCAGCCTTTGTTTTCGGCGCGTACAGTGGGAAAACGCTGACTCCACCAGCTATAACTGTCGCGCACGTCGGGGTACAGATGCCGGAAAATATCGACCATGCCGCTGCCCAGAAAAGCATCCATCCAGGCCCGCTCTTCGGGTAGGAAACCACTGTTTTTAGCATTGCCTTTCGGGTTGTGAATATCTTTTTCCATATGAGCAATATTGAAATCGCCGCACACAATCAAATGCGGCCGGGTACTCCGCAAATTTTGAATCCATTCGCCAAACTCCTGAAGCCAGACGTACTTATAATCCTGCCGCACCGAGCCAGTGGTTCCGCTGGGGAAATAGGCATTGATGATTGTGAGCGGGCCCAGATCGGTGCGCAAAACCCGCCCTTCGGCATCGCTCTGGCTGTGACCGGTGCCGCCATATGCTTCGCAAGCCGCACCGCGCACCAGCGTCGCCACGCCACTGTATCCCTTCTTATCGGCGCTGAACCAGTGACACCGGTACCCCAGTGCTTCGAAAGGTGCCAGGTCAATATCGGTTTGAAGGGCCTTGACTTCTTGCAGGCACAGCACATCGGGCGCCGCTTCGCTTAACCATTCTAAAAATCCTTTTTTCAGCGCCGCGCGGATACCGTTGACGTTGTAGGAGATGATTTGCATGGCGCGAAAATACCGCTCCGGAAGCGCCCTGTGGCAGACCGGAAAACACAAAATCGCCGCAACGCGATTGCGGTGCGGCGATTCCGGAAACTTTAAACAGGCGGTCCGCTACCAGCGGTCATAACGCGGAACCATTTTCTTGCGCTGCCCGGGCGGCATCCAGCCGGGGCCATGGACCGGATGTACCTTATGCTTCCGGATCAGGCGGTGGCCATTGGGACCGTAATAATAGTTGCCTTTATAAGAGGCGTAAGGGCGTTTTGCCCGTTTGTAATATTTGCCTTTCCGATGCTTTGCTTTTCCATGGTCATGTGCCTCAGCAGACGGGGCAGCAGCGCCGGTAAACAGCAGTGCAAGGGCAGCAGTAAAAAGGAACTTTGTCATAGCCTGATGTGTTGGTTTGCAGATAAAGACCCGCATTGGAAGCGCAGGTTTAAAAAACCAACGGCGTACCGGACACACTATGCGGGCGGACGCTGCGCCCTGCTACCGCCCCAACGAATCGGTATAAAGAATTTCCTGTCGGCTGCGTCCGGGTGGCGGCGCGGGAACCACTTTCACCTCAAAGCGGCGGTGGCGCTTTACTTTTCCGGGTTTCAGGGTTGCAGAATCGATCTCCGGTCGTTGGGATTCCGGGATAATAACGACCGATTGGGTGTCTGTGCGCTGCACTGGTTTTTGCTTTTGCGGCGTCTGAGAAGTGGCCAGGAGGCTTCCGGAAAACAGCAGCGCGATTATCAGGATGGAATGTTTCATTTTCGATTTTTTTACCTATTAGCACCCAAAAACCACACCAAAAATAAAAGCGAAAAGCACTTTGCAGCGCTTTCCGCTTCAAAGAATGGAATGGGCTTTACTGCCAGCGGCGTTGGGTCCAGCCCGAACGGGTTTCAGCGTTTTTTATGCCTGTAGTTTCGGGTACAGCGGAGCCTTCATCCTTCCAGACATGCGCAGCCAGCAAGGCGGCAATCTGAGGCGCTTCTTCGCTGTTTTCATACAGCTTTTCCGGGGAGAAATACTTTGGGATAAAGCCGGTATCGAATTTTCCCTCCCGGAAAGCAGGTTGATTCAACGCCCAGGTGCCAAAAGGCAAAGTGGTTTGGATACCCTGAATCTGATATTCCTCTATGGCACGCATCAGCCGCTCAATGGCCTGCTCGCGGGTGGCGCCCCAGGCAATGAGTTTGGCGATCATCGGGTCGTAGTAAATCGGAATTTCCGAACCTTCCTCGTAGCCGTCGTCCACGCGAATGCCGGGACCTTTTGGAGCCAGGTAACGCTCCAACGCCCCGGTGTCGGGCAGAAAATTATTGGCCGGGTCTTCGGCACACACGCGCAGTTCAATGGCGTGTCCCCGGATTTCCAGGTCTTCCTGACGAAACGGCAAGGGATGGCCTTCGGCAACCCGGATTTGCTCTTTCACGAGGTCCAGCCCGGTGATTTCTTCCGTCACGCAGTGCTCTACCTGCAGGCGGGTGTTCATTTCCAGAAAATAGAAATTCAGCGCGTCGTCCACCAGAAACTCTACCGTTCCTGCCCCGCTGTAATCGCAGGCTTTGGCCACCGCCACGGCACTTTCGCCCATGGCTTTGCGGACGTCGGGGGTGAGGCAGGAAGACGGCGCTTCTTCGATGAGCTTTTGGTGGCGGCGCTGCACGGAGCATTCCCGCTCAAAAAGATAGACACAGTTGCCGTGCTTATCGGCCAGGATCTGAATTTCGATGTGTTTGGGATTGGCTACGTAGCGCTCCATAAACACGTCATCGTTGCCAAAGGCGCTGGCCGCTTCGCTTTGCGCCAGGCGGATGCCTTCTTCCAGCTCTTCAGGTTTTTCCACCACCCGCATGCCTTTACCACCGCCGCCTGCCGAGGCTTTCACGAGCAGGGGATAGCCGGTGACTTCCGCAATTTTCCGGGCTTCTTCGGTGGATTTGATCGGCTGATCGGTGCCGGGAACCATGGGCACGCCGAAGGCTTTGGCCGCCTGCTTGGCTCCGATTTTAGAGCCCATCGTGTTGATGCTGTAGGGCGAAGGACCCACGAAGATCAGTCCGGCCTCTTCGACGGCCTGCGAGAAAGCGGCATTTTCGCTGAGGAAACCATAGCCGGGGTGAATGGCCTCCGCGCCGGTTTGTTTGGCAGCAGCAATGATTTTTTCGATCACCAGATACGACTGATTGGAGGCCGCCGGGCCGATGCACACCGCTTCATCGGCATAGCGCACGAACGGCATTTGGCGATCCGCTTCCGAAAAAACCGCTACGGTTTGAATGCCCATTTCGCGGGCGGTGCGCATCACGCGCAGGGCAATTTCGCCCCGATTGGCGATAAGGATTTTATTTATTTTTTTCATTGTTCCGGTTGGAAAATTGGACATCCGCCTTTGGCGGAAATTGGATAGCCCTTCGACAAGCTCAGGGCTATTGGACTTTGCTTCGCAAAATTGGACTGCCGTCGGTAATTAGAGAATTGGATTATTGGATAATCGGAAATTTCCCAATGGCCGAAGGCCGTCCAATTCTCCAATGCCTGAAAGGCGTCCAATGTCGCCTCTGGCGGCGTACAATTTTATTCATGGCTGGAAAAGGAAGCGCCTTTACCGTATTTGACAAAAGCCCACAGATACAGCACCCGGGAAATACGCATCAGCCAGGGTTGGAGCAGGATCAATATGCCAAAGCCGATTCCCATAAACACAAAAACGCTGTTGTCTTTATAGGAAAATCCATAAGTGAAAGCAAAGATGACGGCGATGATTGCGAGCAAGGCGACCGAAAGGCCGTAGGAAACATAACCGGTGCCGTAGTAAAAGCCGGGTTCCAGTTCCATTTTCTGGCCGCATTCGGGGCAGCGATCGGGCATGTCGAGCAGGTGATTGAGTGGAAACATGCCCTTCTGTTTAAACATGCGACCCCGACGACAATTCGGGCATTTCATGCGCAGCAAGGCCGGCAGGGCAGCGGGTTTGGTCATTTCCATAATTGGTGGCAAAGGTAGCAAAGCGCGGCTGCGGGGAATTTATTTTCCGGAAATAAAGACTCCCGTTTAGACTTGTCAAGTCCTCGGGCAGGCTACCGACAGACTTGACAAGTCGCGAGGTAGCTGTCCGCAATTTCCGGAAATTAAGGCCGTTTTGCTGCTCTAAACCGGGTATCAAAAGCCATTGGGGTCTGTCCTAAAACTTTTATTTTCTTAGCATCCGGATGCGCTGGATTGATCAGGTAATTGGCTTCCTGGGGAACAATGGCGCTGGGCACTTTTATTTCTTTCATCGTTGCCATTCTATACATCCGTTTGTTTAGAGCGTTGAAGGCGATTTTTATTCAGACTTGTCAAGTCTACTTGGAAAACGTACGAGAGACTTGACAAGTCGCTCAAGTTTCCGGAAACTCACTCCTCATGCTCCTGCCCCGCGCCGTGAAAGTACCGGTATACCAACGCCGCCTTGCTTTGCCCGACGGCCCCCACCAGTTCCCGCTCGGTCAGGGTCTTAATCTTGGCCACCGACCGGAAGCGCTGCAAGAGTTCCGTGGCTGTTTTGGCTCCAATTCCCGGAATTTCTTCCAGTTCATTCTTGAAAGTGCCGGCGCTGCGCAGCTTCCGGTGAAAGGTAATACCGAAGTTGTGCACCTCGTCGCGGATCCGGCGGATGAGCAGGTGGGCGGGCGAGTCAAACGGCAAATTCAGCGGCTCCGAATCGCCCGGAAAGAAAATGCTTTCTTCCCGCTTGGCGAGGCCCACGACGGTCATCTGCCCTTCCAGCCCCAGCTTGCGGATGCTTTCCAGCGCGGCGCTTAATTGTCCTTTGCCGCCGTCGATAATCACCAGTTGCGGCAGGGATTTGCCTTCGGCCGTGAGGCGACGGTAGCGACGCTCTACGACTTCGGCCATAGAGGCAAAGTCGTTGATGCCCACCACGGTTTTGACGTTGTAATGCCGGTAATCTTTCTTCGACGGATAGCCGTTCCGGAAACACACCATCGCCGAGACGGGATACGAACCCTGGAAATTGGAGTTGTCGAAGCACTCGATATGGGTGGGCAGTTCGGGCAGCGAAAGGGCTTGCTGCAAATCCTTCAGCAC
The DNA here is from genome assembly GCA_023392185.1 of Bacteroidota bacterium. GTDB lineage: Bacteria > Bacteroidota > Bacteroidia > Chitinophagales > Chitinophagaceae > UBA1952. Next base: position 1,072 of record JAEVZP010000060.1, on the reverse strand, counting down.
CGGGTTTTTCTTGCCGGTGGCGGCGGCGTCGGTTGCTTTTTCGCCAAGCAGCAGCGCGTCTTTGCGGCGGCGGTCCTGCGCAAAGTAAGAGGCATTTTTAAAGCAGAGGTCTAAAAGCTTTTTCTTGTCGCCCACCTTCGGGATCGTGAGCCTGAGGTCGGTTTCGGGCAGGTTGATCTCCATCGGGGCAATCACCTCGCGGGCGTTGCTTTGATAGATTTCCCGGAAACGGACGAGCGCCAGCGCCAGCACATCGGCTTCTTCCTCGGTATCGGTTTTGCGCTCGGTTTCCAGCGTGCGGGTATAAATCACCGAGCCGCTCACCACCATCATGTAGCTCACGAAGTAAAAACCGTCTTCGCTCAGAATGGCGATTACATCCAGATTACCCAGGGAAGGATTCACCACCGTGCTGCGCGCCTCGAAGGCCTGAAGCGAAACAATCTTGGCTTTGTAATGCTCGGCTTTTTCAAACTCGAGGTTTTCGGCGGCAGCCTGCATTTCGCCCCGCAGCTCTTTAATGACCTCGCCGGTATTGCCTTTCAGAATATGGCGTACCTGTTGCAGTCCTTCGGCATAATCGCTTTCCGACTGAAAGCCCTGACACGGCCCTTTGCAGTTGCCCAGGTGGTATTCGAGGCACACCTTGTATTTGCCTTTGGCAATTTGCGAAGGCGCGAGGTTGAGGTTGCAGGTGCGCAGCGGAATGTTTTGCTTTACGAGGTCGAGGAGCTCGCGCACGCGCGTGACGCCGGTAAACGGACCGAGGTATTCGGAGCCGTCGCGGATGAGGCGGCGGGTGAGAAAAACGCGGGGAAAATGTTCTTTTTTAAAGACGATGTACGGATACGTCTTGTCGTCTTTAAGATCGATGTTGAAGCGCGGCTGATAGTGTTTAATCAGCGAGTTTTCGAGCAGAAAAGCATCATGTTCCGTTCCGGTAATTGTAAACTCAATCCGGGCAATCAGCTGCACGAGGCGGCGCGTCTTAAAGTTATCAACGTTTTTGTTGAAATAAGACGCAACCCGCTTGCGCAGGTCTTTGGCCTTGCCGACGTAGAGCAGCTCTTCG
>JAEVZP010000037.1 GCA_023392185.1 Bacteroidota bacterium | reverse complement strand
ATCATATACACTTCCTTCGCCCCGGCCTGCTCGGCGCTGTCGCGCACGGCGCGTTTTTCCACCTCGGTGATCGAAGACGGAATACAGATCACCATGCGCCAGGACGGCGGAAAAAGCGGCTTTTTGGGATACACGAGTTTAATCATCTCGCGCAGCATGCCTTCAGCCGCGTCAAAGTCGGCAATGACCCCGTCGCGCAGCGGGCGGATGGTTTTGAGATTTTCGTGGGTTTTTTCGTGCATCATCATCGCCTTTTTACCCACCGCCACAATCTTGTTGGAGGTGCGGTCTTTGGCCACGATGGAAGGTTCGTCCACCACAACTTGTTCGTTGTGGATAATTAAGGTGTTGGCAGTGCCGAGATCTATAGCGATTTCCTGTGTAAGGAAGTTAAAAAGGCCCATGAAACGTGAAAAGGGAATCGGAGGGTAAGAAAATGGGAAAAGGTTCTAAAAAAACCCAATTTAGGGGAGGTGTGCAAAGGTGAAGAAAAAAACAGTGCTTTCCCGTCAACAAAGGCGCAAAATCCTATTTTTGGCCTCATGTCGCAAACCGTTCAGTACCAAATGGAGGCAGGTGTGGCGATCCTGCGCCTGTCCCGCCCCGAAAAATACAACAGTTTTACCCGTGAAATGGCCTTGCACCTGCTCCATCTGCTGCGCCAGTGCGCCGCCGATGATGCGGTGCGCTGCGTAGTGCTGACAGGCAGCGGCAAAGGATTTTGTGCCGGGCAAGACCTGGGCGAAGCCGAAGACCCCACGCAGGTGAACTTCGCTAAAATCCTCGACGAGCAATACAATCTTATTGTAAAAGAAATGCGGCAGATGCCCAAGCCCGTGATCACAGCGATCAATGGCGTGGCTGCCGGCGCAGGTGCCAACCTGGCCCTTGCAGGCGATATTGTGGTGGCTGCCGAAAACGCCGCTTTCATTCAGGCCTTTTCCAAAATCGGGCTCATCCCCGACTGTGGCGGCACTTATTTCCTGCCCCGGCTCGTGGGCACACAGCGGGCGCTGGCGCTGATGCTGACGGCCGATAAGGTGACGGCAGCCGAAGCCCGGCAAATGGGCATGGTGTACCGCGTGTTTCCGGAAGCCGATTTCGAAGCCGGTTGGCAAAAGCTGGCGCAAGACCTTTCCAAAAGCGCCCTGCAGTCAGTAGCGCTAACCAAACAACTGGTAGCCGAATCGTTTTCCAACTCACTGGAGCAGCAGCTCGAGCGCGAAAAAGAAGCGCAGGTGGCCGCCGGCAATACCCCCGATTTCGCCGAAGGCGTGCGCGCGTTTCTGGAGAAAAGAGCGCCCGTCTTTGGGAAAAAATAATTTCCGGAATTTTTGACAGAAAAAGGCTTTGCAGATTGCTGCAAAGCCTTTTTTAAGGAATTGTTTGGGGTCGGATTTCCGGAAAACAACAGGTGTTGAAGCACGTTTTTAAACGCTTTGCAGCCCCGCTCCGGGACCACGGCCTTCTGGCAGCCGGGCACCACAAAGCGCCTGCGGGTCCCTTTCCTTTCCCGTACCTTTGCAGCCCAAAATTTTAGATTAAAAGACATGTCGAGAAAAGCGGAGAAGAGCTGTTCTTTTTGTGATCGTCCGGAAACGGAATGCAATATTTTATTTACCGGCCTCAAAGGCAATATCTGTGATCATTGTATCGAAAATGCGCATCACCTGCTCCAGGAAGCTGGCGGTGGCGCCTATGAAGGTGCATCCGGGAAAAAAGACAAGAAAACGGCTGATTCTGCCTTCGACGTCACCCGCCATCGCGTTTACAAACCCCGCGAAATCAAAGCCTTTCTGGATGATTACGTAATCGGTCAGGAAGATGCCAAAAAGGTACTTTCCGTAGCGATCTACAACCACTACAAGCGCCTGCTCAACCCGGCACCCAAAGAAGCTGAAGACGAAGTAGAGATCGAGAAAAGCAATATGATCATGGTAGGCGAAACCGGCACCGGTAAAACGCTGCTGGCCCGCACCATCGCCAAATTGCTTCAGATTCCGTTTGCCATTGTGGATGCTACCGTTTTCACCGAAGCCGGCTATGTGGGCGAAGATGTGGAAAGCATTCTGAGCCGCCTGTTGCAGGCCGCCGATTATGATGTGGAAGCGGCCCAGAAAGGCATTATTTTCATCGACGAGATCGACAAAATTGGTCGTAAGGGCGACAACCCGTCTATCACCCGCGACGTGAGCGGCGAAGGCGTGCAGCAGGCGATGCTGAAGCTGCTCGAAGGCAGTACCGTCATGGTGCCGCCGCAGGGCGGCCGCAAGCACCCCGATCAGAAAATGATCGCGGTGGACACCCGCAACATCCTCTTTATCTGCGGCGGCGCTTTTGAAGGCATCGATAAGATGATTGCCCGCCGGGTGCAGACGGCTGCCATTGGCTACCGTGCCATTCAAAGTACTAAAGACCTCGACCGGGCGAATTTGCTGCAATACGTCAACGCCCAGGACCTGCGTGCTTTCGGGTTGATTCCGGAATTGCTGGGCCGCCTGCCGATCGTGACTTACCTCAACCCACTCGACCGCGATGCCCTGCGCCGCATCCTGACCGAGCCGAAAAACGCGCTGATCAAGCAATACAAAAAGCTGTTTCAATACGAAGGCATCCGCCTCGAAGTAGAAGAAGCCGCGCTCGATTATCTGGTGGACAAAGCCATTGAATACAAACTGGGCGGTCGCGGTCTGCGTGCCATTTGCGAAATGGTGCTCACCGATGCGATGTTTGACCTGCCCTCCCAAACCGATCACGGCGGCGTTTTCAAACTCACCGAAATCTACGCCAAGCAGCAATTGGAGCATTCTAAACTGGATTATCTGAAAGCGGCGTAAGCAGTTTTGGTTGTTGGACGCCTTCGGCGTTGGAACTTCGCTTGGGACCGTATTATTTCCGGAAAACTCCGAAGACATCCGGTTCTTTTCAATAACAATCTTTTTATTAACCTTATAATAAGCGCGAAGCGCTTCAGGCGAATAGCTCCAACCTAAACATGAACGAACTGATCAACCAACTCACCGAAAAAGCCGGTCTTACCGAAGAACAGGCCCACAAAGCCCTCGACGTGATCAAGGAATATATCCAAAGCCAACTGCCGCCGATGATGCAGGGCATGGTGGATAATTTTCTGAAGCCCGGAAATCAGCAGCAGGCGGATGATTTCCTGGGGTAACCCCCTTGAGGACCGGGAAGCACCTCGCCTCTCAGACCTCTTTTTCCGGAAATCGACCGGATTTGCCGGCCTTCGACCCCTGTCTGCGTAGTTGCCCGCAAAACCATGTCTGCCACCCCGCTGCCCCAATACGCCGAAATCATTCTGCCGCTTTCGCTGCCGCAGACGCTTACCTATGGCATTCCGCTGGAATTACAGGGCCGCATCGGTATTGGCATGCGGGTGGAAGTGGCCCTGCGCGGCAATAAAACCTATACCGGCCTGGTTGTTGGCCTGCACAACCGACGCCCGGAGGGCTACGAGGTCAAACCCATCCGCAGCATTCTGGATGAAGCGCCGATCGTCAACCGCACCCAAATCCGGTTTTGGTCGTGGCTGGCCCAATATTACCTCGCCACACCCGGCGAAGTGATGCAGGCCGCCCTGCCCGCCCACCTCAAAGTGCAGGGCGAAACGCGCCTGCTGTGGACCGGGCTCACCGAGCCGGCAGACGAGTGGACCGAAGAAGGCTTCCTGGCTTTTGAAGCGCTTCAGGTCAAAAAAGAACTCAGCATCACCGAGCTGCGCACCATTGTAACGCCGCGCCACCTTGTGGCTGTGCTGCACGAGCTCCTGGAGCGCGGTGCAGCGCTGGTGGACGAATCGGTGAAAGAAAGTTATAAGCCACGCACCGAAAAAGTGGTTTTGCTCGGCACCGGATACGAAACTGAAGCAGCGCAAAAGGAGCTGTTCAACCACTTGAGCAAAGCGCCCAAACAGCTGCAAATTTTGCTGGCCTACATGCAGCTGAAAGCCCAGACCGGGCTGGTGCGACAGGCGGCCCTTTTAGAGAAAAGCGGCGCGTCGGCAGCGTCACTGAAGGCCTTGGCGGAAAAAGGTATTTTTACAATCGAGGAAATCACCGTGGACCGGATCGCCCGCCGGACCAGCGACGGCACCAAAGAAATTGTTCTCACCCCGGCGCAGCAAACGGCTTTCGACACCCTACAGGAAGGGCTTTCCAAAAAGAAAATTGCCCTACTCCACGGCGTCACCGGTTCCGGAAAAACGCTGCTGTATCTGCAAAAAATCCGGGAGGTGCTTGCTGAAGGCAAACAAGCCATTCTGCTGCTTCCGGAAATCGGACTGACCACACAGCTCGTTTCCCGCCTCTATGCCTACTTCGGGGAAGAACTGGGCGTGTATCACAGCCTTTTTTCCGACAACGAGCGGGTCGAAATCTGGGATAAGGTTTTGAATGGCACCTACCGGGTTATCGTGGGGCCGCGCTCGGCGCTGTGGCTGCCCTACGACAATCTCGGCCTCATCATTGCCGATGAAGAGCACGACCCAAGCTACAAGCAGCGCGATCCGTCGCCCCGTTTTCATGCCCGCGACGCGGCTATTTATCTGGCTACGCTCCACAACGCAGCGGTGATCCTTGGCTCGGCGACGCCTTCTGTAGAAAGCCTCTACCACGCCGATACCGGAAAATACGCTTATGCCGGCCTCACCGAGCGCTATCAGGGCGTGAAGTTGCCGGCCATTGAAGTAGTAGACGCCCGCAGTATTGAACAGTTGCGTCCGCAGGGCATCGACCTCTTAACCCCCGAACTGGTAGCGGCGATCCAGGACGCATTGCGCCGCCGCAAACAGGTGATTTTGTTTCAGAACCGCCGGGGCTACGCGCCGTTTCTGATCTGCACGATGTGTGGCTTTGTGCCGCACTGCCGCAACTGCTCGGTGAGCCTTACCTACCACAAAAGCACCGATAAGATGCACTGCCACTATTGTGGCTCCAAAGCGCCCCTGCTGCATGCGTGTCCGCAGTGTGGCAGCGACAAGATCCGCAGCAAAAGCTTTGGCACCGAGCGCATCGAGGAAGAAGTGCAGCGCGTGTTTCCCGGAGCGAAAGTGGGCCGCATGGATGTGGACAGTACCCGCAACAAAAACAGCTTTGCCGACCTGCTGGAGAAAATGCAGCAACAGCAGATAGACATTCTGGTGGGCACGCAAATGGTGGTGAAAGGGCTGGATTTTGCACCGGTGGCCCTGGTGGGCATCCTGCAGGCCGATGGCTTGCTTTCTTTTCCGGATTTCCGGGTCAACGAGCGGGCGTTTCAGCTCATGGAGCAGGTGAGCGGGCGGGCCGGGCGCAGCGACGGCGCAGGCCGCGTTATCATTCAGGCCTACAACAAAGAACATCCTACAATTGGCTGGGTGCAAAACCATGATGTGGACAGCTTTTTCCGCCACGAAATCAAATTCCGGGAACTTTTCAGCTATCCGCCCTTTGTGCGGATGATCCGGGTGGTTTTTAAGCACCGTGAGCAACCCAAAGCCGCTGCCGCTGCCCTGGCACTGGCCGAGGTGATGCAGAAAATCGACGGCATCGAAGTACAGGGACCTGTCCCCGGACTGGTGGCCAAAGTGCGCAACCTGTATGTACAGGAAATTGGCATTAAATGCCCACGCAGAAAAGAAAAGATTGACGAAGTCAAGGCCCGGTTGCGACACGAGCGTAGCCTGCTACAGGCCCAGCGGGGCAACAGCGGCCTGCAAATTCAGTTTGATGTGGATCCGGTGTGAGGCGGAAGTATCAAGTAGAAAGTATCAGGTAGCAAGACAAAAGACGGCCGATTTATTTTTCCGGTGTGAGCTGCAAGTGAGACAAAAGACAAAAGATAAAAGTTCGGCATAGGCTTTGCCTATGTCGCGCTATCCTGCAGGCTGCGCCTGTACCAAAACCGGATCAATTTTCCGGAAAATATCGTTCGGTGTCCCGCAGGCTGTGCCTGCACCTGAAAGCAGAACACTTTTGCCCTACTCGCCCATAAACGCATAGCGCACCAGATTGGCGCCCATTTGCAGCGCTTTGGTGCGGGCTTCCGGCTTGTCGTTGTGCACTTCCGGGTCTTCCCAGCCGTCGCCCAGATCAGTCTCAAAGCTGTAGAAAACCACCATGCGCCCTTTGTAGAAAAGGCCATAACCGCGCGCCGGCTTTTTATCGTGTTCGTGGATCTTGGGCAGGCCGCCTGCAAACGTAAAAGGCGTCCGGTAGACCGGGTGCGAAAAAGGCACTTCCACCAGCGATAATTCCGGAAAAATCTTCTTCAGGGCCGGGCGCACATAGGGGTCGAGACCATAGTTATCGTCGATGTGCAGAAAACCGCCGCCTTCCAGATAGGTGCGCAGGTTTTGCGCTTCTGCCGGCGTCACGTCCCAGCGCCCGTGGCCGGTCATGTGCACGTAAGGATAATTAAAAAGCTCCGGCGAAGCGGGCGCTACCTGTCCTTCCTGCAAATCGAGGTTGGTGCGCAGCGTCTGGTTGCAGAACTGCGCCAGGTTTTTAAGTGCCGTCGGGTTGGCATACCAGTCGCCCCCGCCACTGTATTGCAGCAGGCCCAGTTTCATTTTTTGGGCAAAAAGAGCCGGGGAAGCTAGCAGCAGGCAAAGGATAAAAAAAGTCTTACGCATCAATGGTCGTTCAGCAATCGAAAATAAGCCATTCCGGCCATTGCCGCCGTCTCGGTGCGCAGCCGCGTATTTCCCAGCGTCACAGGCTGAAAACCGTTTTCCAAGGCAGCCGCCACTTCTTCGGGTGAAAAATCCCCTTCCGGACCAATCATCAATAAGGTATCCTCGCCCCGTTGCAACACCTGACTCAAAGGCTGCCGCGTTTCTTCGGAGATACAATGGGCGATAAAACGGCTGTTATTTCCGGAAAATTCTTTCCAAAATGCCTCCAGTCGCAGGGGGGTGTGCAACTGCGGCAGCCAGTATTGCTGGCTTTGCTGCATCGCCGAGATCAGGATATTGGTCCAGCGTTCGGCCCGGAATTTTTCGGTTTCGCTTCTTTGGGTGATCAAAGGAAGGATGCGCGCCACGCCCAGTTCAGTCGATTTTTCGAGCAGCCATTCGTTGCGGGCCGTTGCCTTGGTGAAGGCTACCGCCAGCGTGAAACGGGGCGATATTTGGGGGGAAAAAGTGGTGAAAAGCACCTGCACGGTGGCCGTTTTCTTTCCAGTCTCCACGATGCGCACTTCGGCGCGGGTCCCTTTTCCGTCGGTCAGCAGGAACTCGTAGCCCACCGTTTTGCGCAGGACCTGCACCAGGTGCCGGGCAGTGTCTTCCGGCAGGGCAATACGGTCATTTGGGGCCAGATTTCCGGAAAAATAAAACAAAGGGGACATGGCGGCAAAAGTACGGGCGGGCGGGTCTGGCAGGTATCTTTACGAATCATCTGGCCTTGCGTTTCTCATTACGCTGATTGCAAAAATGGCTCAAATAACAGTCGTAGAGACAATGCATGCCTTGTCTCTACAAGAACAAAACCCTACCCTTTTTTCCGGGCAAAAACGTATTCGGCAAAGCCCATCAGATCCCAGAAAACATTGCCCTGCACATAGCCGCGTTTCACCAAAGCCTGCACCAACCGGATAGGCGTGAGCAGCAGCAGCGGCAGGCTGCGCCGCGTGCCGGTCGATTTCACATCCATGCCCGCTTCGCGCAGCCAGGCGCTCACTTCTTTGTGGTTATAGACGCGGACGTGCGTTTCGTCGTCGTAGAAATTAAGCGTTTCGCGCATCGACGGCAGCCGGGTGCTCCGCTCGCCGGGATATTCAATGTATATATAACCGCCGGGGCG
>JAEVZP010000026.1 GCA_023392185.1 Bacteroidota bacterium | reverse complement strand
CATGTGGATGCATTCTAAAAAACGTTCCAGAAAGGCCCGCCAAGCGCCGCGACCGGACCCTTATTTCCGGAAACAGGGTCTTACTTTCCGGAAAATACTCAGGCTTCTTCGCCCAGCGTAATCCACACCGGCGTGTGGTCAGATGTTTTTTCCCAACTGCGAACGACTTTGTTCACGCCGCCTTTTTGCAGCCGCTCCATCGCCGGTGCGTTCAGCAAAAAATGGTCGATGCGCAGCCCGGCATCACGGCCAAAGGCGTTCCGGAAATAATCCCAGTACGTATAAAACACCTCGTCGGGAAACAGGTGGCGCAAGGCGTCGGTCCAGCCCTGCGCCTTAATCTTTTCAAAAGCCTCGCGTGTTTCCACCCGGAACAGGGCGTCATTGACCCAGCGCTCGGGCCGGTACACGTCTTTTTCGGTGGGGATCACGTTGTAGTCGCCGGTGAGCACAACGGGGCTTTCGGAAGTGGCCCACTCGCGCACCCGTTCCGTAAAGCGTTCCATCCAACGGAGCTTGTAGTCGTACTTGGGACCGGGTGCCGGATTGCCGTTGGGCAGATACAAACAGGCGATGATCACACCGTTAATCTCTGCTGCCAGGAACCGGCTTTGCAGGTCTTCCGGATCGCCGGGCAGGCCACGGGCCACTTCCACCGGCCTGCCGATGCGCGACAGAATGGCCACGCCGTTCCAGCTTTTCTGGCCCTGCCACAGGCATTCGTAGCCGGCTTCCCGGAGCGCGGTTTCCGGAAATTTCTCGTCCGGCGTTTTCAGTTCCTGCAGGCAGGCTATATCAGGCGCTGCATCCTCCAGCCAGCGCAGGAGCACCGGTAGCCGGGCATGAATGCTGTTGACGTTATAAGTAGCTATTTTCATAAGGCTGCAAAAGTGGTGTAAAAAGGGCCGCTGGGGCCTGTTTTAAAATCCGGGAGGGACGCTTATTTTAGCCGTTTGTTTTCAAATGCTGTGTGCACCTGTGAAAAAACTTCTCCTTCCCACCTCCCTCGCCTGCCTGCTGCTGGCCATGGCCTGCAATAAAGACAAGGACAGCGATCCGTTTCCTACACCGCAGCCTACGACTGCGAATGGCTATTTCTCCATTAGCTATGACAGTACCAAGGTGCGGATTGACTCGATGCGGACCTATTATCTCAATCCTTCCGGCATACTGGATTCTACGCTGCTGGTGGGCGTTTATAGCTGGAAATCGCCGGCCCGCCGTTACGACAGCGGCGACAGCGCCTATGCCGGTGCGAAGGCCTGGGGAGCAAACCGGTCCTTAGGTTATGGCGCAGCGCCGATCCGTTTTTCGGATTCTGCCCAATTTATCCACGTAAGCGCTACCCAAAACAGCTTTACTGAGAATCGGAAAACCGGCTTTATCTCGACTTACGGCTTTCGGCTCAAGTAGGCTGCGTTGCTAAAAGCTTTAAACCCAAGAGGAGGTTCTTTCTGAAAGAGAACCTCCTCTTTTTTTAGCTATTGGGTTATGGGAATCAGCCGGCAGCGGCTCAGGCATTAAAGACCTCTTTGACCTGCTGCACCAGCGCATCGTCGGTCATCTGCTGATCGGTGCCCAGGGTGATTTTCACATTTTTAAACTGCGGCGTTTCCGCCAGGTAGTGCGAAAAAGTCTCCTGCGCCGTGCCGTAGCCGGTGATATACAGTTCTTCGGCGTTTTCGAGGTGGTCGGCAATGGCTTTGAAGAACATGCCTTCGGTGCGCTGCTTATCGTTGTTAAACGTGTTTTCGTTGCTGTTGGGCAGGGTTCCGGGTGCTTTTATGTGCGCCAGCGCCTTAAAGCCGTCGGCCGCGTTGTTTTTGCCAACGCCTACAATGGTGGCATGTTTGGTGTCCATCCAGATACCGAATTGCTTGAATTTTTTATCGAGCATAACAGGGTGTTTTTAAAGAGAAAAGGATAGTCTCCGCCTTAATAAATTTGTGCCGCTCAGGCCCGGTTTCCGGAAACAGCCCTTCCTAAACACGCTGGATGCTGGCTCCCAGCGCACGGAGCCGTTCGTCGATCCGCTCATAGCCCCGGTCGATCTGTTCGATGTTCTGAATCACGCTCGTGCCCTTGGCGGAGAGCGCCGCGATCAGCAGGGCCACGCCCGCCCGGATATCAGGGCTGACCATATTGATGCCTTTGAGCGGCACACGCCGGTCCAGCCCGATGACCACCGCGCGGTGTGGATCACACAGCACGATCTGCGCGCCCATGTCGATGAGTTTATCCACAAAGAAGAGGCGGCTTTCAAACATTTTCTGGTGCACCAGGACGGTGCCCTGCGCCTGCGTAGCCGTCACCAGCACAATGCTCAGCAGGTCGGGTGTGAAGCCCGGCCACGGATGGTCATACACCGTCAGGATCGAGCCGTCGAGAAACGAGCCGATGCGATAGTGGTCCTGGGCCGGAATCCGGATATCATCGCCCTGGATTTCCAGCTGAATGCCCAGGCGCTGGAAGGTTTCCGGAATATTGCCCAGGTGCCTGACGCCCGCGTTCCGGATTGTCAGGTCGCTTTGCGTCATGGCCGCCAGCCCGATAAAAGAGCCAACTTCAATCATATCGGCCAGCATCCGGTGCTCGGCGCCGTGGAGCCTTTCCACGCCTTCGACGGTCAGCAGGTTGGAGCCAATGCCGCTGATGCGCGCGCCCATCTGATTGAGCAGCCGACACAATTGTTGCAGATACGGCTCGCAGGCGGCGTTGTAGATCGTAGTAGTTCCTTCGGCCATCACGGCGGCCATCAGGACGTTGGCCGTTCCGGTAACCGAAGGCTCATCGAGATAAATATAGGCACCCCGAAGACCGCTCCTGGCTTCCAGGGCAAAAAGTTTTTTAGTATCGTCGAACCGAAAGGAGGCGCCCAGCTTTTCGAATCCCAGAATATGGGTATCGAGCCGCCGCCGGCCAATTTTGTCGCCACCCGGCTGCGGAATCTGCGCCTTGCCGTAGCGGGCCAGCAGCGGACCGGCCATCATGACTGCGCCCCGCAGCTTACCGCTTTTTTGCTTGAATTCCGGACTGGAGAAAAAGTCCAGATCCGGACTGACCGCCTCTAAAACCACGGTGCCTTTTTGAGGGCGCGACACCTTTACCGACATCGCTTCCAGCAATTCCAGCAGCAGGTTGACGTCGATAATATCCGGAACATTATGGAAGGTTATCGGCTCGCTCGTGAGCAGGCAGGTGCAAAGCACCTGGAGGGCTTCGTTTTTGGCTCCCTGTGGGGTAATGGTTCCGGAAAGCGGCCGGCCACCGATAATTTCAAAAGCGTTTTCTTTCATAAAGACAATGGGCAACGCAAAACAAATGCCGGGCGAAAATAGGGCCTCCTTTTTTTAAGGTTTTGAAAAGAACCCTTCCGGCGTGCGTCCCGTCTAAAAGCCGCCGTTCAAACCGCTTCTTACCTCTATGCCGCTGCTCCTTTATTTCCGGACAATTGTTTTGCTGACAGCCCTTTTGCCCTTCGCTGCCGGAGCGCAAAACGCGCCGGGTGCAAGCACAATTCCCGGAAGCCACGCAGAAGCCGGCGCGCTGGGAAGCTTTCTGCAACAGGCGGGAATTTTAGGGCCGCAGTTCACTTTTTCTCCCGCGGATGTAGGTTTTGATATCGACACGGCCGATCCGCGGATGATCTGCTGCGATGTGGTTTTTATGGAAGTATTGCGCAGGCACCTGACTGCTGATCAGGTGGCTGCTACGATGCCGCTTGCTGCCCGCCGTATGCCTTTGGTGCTGGATTCAACGGCAGCGCAACAAGCCCTGCTGTACACTCCTTTTACGGCCGGCAGCCTCCATTTCGTTTTGGTAGAAAGCCCGTCGCCCGGCAGTCGCTCTGCTTCGCTGGTGGTGTTGAAGAATGAGGGCGGAGCTTTCTCCATTCTGGAAACATCGCCCCTGTGCCGGGCCCGCCGCAGTGCGGTAGACGCCTGCCGGAAGTAGCTTTTTATTTTTTCTTTAAAGGAGCTTTTATTCCGCCCGGTCGGAATGCCAGTTTTATTGGGTCTTGCTTTCCGCTTCCCGCAGCGTTTCCAGATGGGCGATCCACTGCTCCATAGTCGGCGCGTCGTCCACCGAAAAATCGCCGATGCGGGTGCGCCGCAGGCTCGCCAGGTGTGCACCGCAGCCCAGCGCCTGCCCGAAGTCATGCGCCAGCGAACGGATGTAAGTGCCGGTGCTGCACGCGACGCGGAAATGCACGTCTGTGTCATCAATGCCGGTAATTTCAAACGCCGTAATCGTCACCGGGCGCGGTTGCAACTTGGGGTCGCCGCCTTTCCGGGCAATCTCGTAGGCGCGTTTCCCGTCTTTTTTAACGGCTGAGTGCGCCGGTGGTGTTTGCAGAATATCGCCGGTAAAAGGCGCAGTGGCCGCCCGGATCTGCTCTTCCGAAAGATGAGTATAGGGCTGCTCGTTTTCCGGCCCCGACTCCAGGTCATACGTCGGCGTAGTCGTGCCCAGGCGGATGATTCCGGTATATTCTTTGGGTTGTTTCTGGTAGGTTTCTATCTTTTTGGTGAACGCGCCGGTACAACAAATCAGCAGGCCGGTAGCCAGCGGGTCCAGCGTGCCGGCATGTCCGATTTTACCGCCTTTGCCCAGTGGGCGGCGCAGTCGGTTCACCGCGTCAAACGACGTCCAGCGATACGGTTTGTCCACCAACAGCACCGCCCCGGCGCGCAGTTCTTCGATTCCCGGAAATTTCATAGCGCGCGAAGGTAGGCCGGGCAACGGGTGATTTTTGACATTTCGGGCGTTGGCTATTAGTTTTGAAAGCCCAATTCCTGCCCGTTTTCCATGCGCCTCCGTTTTCTTACGCTTTTTTCCGCTGCCCTTCTCCTCGCTACCGCCTGCAATAAAGACCGTGATAAAGGCTTTGTCTCGGCGACCGTTCGCGACAGCGGCGACATCAGCGCCAATGGCTGTGGCTTCCTGCTCGATGTGGAAGGTGTGGGTGAAAAACGTCCTGATTACCTCCTGAGTGCTTTTCAGCAAAACGGTCTGCGCATCAAAATCAAATATCACGAAACCGGTGTGCTCGACACCTGTGGCAACCAGGCGCCCTACAAAACGTATCGGCTGATCGCTATTGATGATATTCAGCGGGATTTGTAAGAAAAGCAGCTGTTTTGTGGTTTTGAGAGGACCAGCCGTTCCAGCGTCTGCTTCTTTTTTGTTGAGAGTTGGCATAATCCCCCAAATCACGTTCAAGCCAGCCGTTCCAGCGTCTGCTTCTTTTTTGCTGTCCGGCCCCCCGCTCGTTCCCCCTGGCGCTCCTGTTTGGCAGGCTTTCTGTTCCTGGTAAAGGGAAAGGCTGCATCCGGCATTTTTCCGGAAAAAAGGCTGCTAATATTACGCTATGGATTTTGATCAGCAGTTACCGCCCGTCGCACCGGATTCTAAAACGTTGCGCCGGATCCAGGCTTTTGACCTGTTGGGACAGGTTGGTTGTTTGCTGTTGATCAGCTATCTCGCTTACGCCCGCCACACTCCCCGCTTCGATACCCTCGACTTTGAACCGGGAGCCGGCCTTGTTTTTCTGTTGGGCACATGGCAGCTATTGAGTGCGTTTTTGCACGTGTTCGTCTGGCGATGGCTTCCGGGCCGGAAATGGTCCCGGAAATTGCACCTGATTGTGGGGAGCATCCTGGCGGGTAGTTATGCCTGGTCAGCTTGGAGCGCTGCTGCCAGTATGGATGCGGAGGTGGTAGTCCTGCTGGCCTTGCTGTTTCTATCGCCGTTTCTGATCGCCCTGTATTTCTGCATTACAGCGCTGGATTTATGGAAACTCTCCGGCGGCAATGGCTTACCTGTCAGGTCCGGCCGCCGGGTGGTGCTGCAGGCGCTTTTGTTGCTCCTGCTCCTGATGCCGCCCGAATCGCTGCCGTTTGCGGAAGGCGGCCTTTCTGGTCTTTTCTACCCGGTGGGTTTCATTTTGGTTATAATTGCCTTGGCGGGTTGGCTGTTGGCAGGCTCCTTAAAAGCACGGCGCGCGGGTCAGGCCTCCCTGTTGGAAACTGTTTGCATGGTGTGGGTCGGGCTGCTGATCGTGCTGCAAATAGCCGGGGTCCTTTTCAAATTCTATCTTGCAATGCCTTTTTACTGGCTGAGCTTGTTTTTCAGTCCGGGGTTGGCGCTGGCCGTGTGGTACACGGCCCAGTTGTGGCGCGGTCCGTTGGCGCGTCCCGTTGCAGGAAAAGGAGCGGCTGTTTCGGAAGGAAACCTATAGGGTTTTTGAAACCTTATAGGTTTGTTTGGCCCAAAAAAGAACGCGCCACAGGCGCGTTCTTGCAAGCTTTTTTTCCGGTAAAAATTATCCGGCAACCACCTGCCGCACAGCGCTAATCACTGCCTCACCGGCATCCGTATTCGCGCCGCCCGCTGTTGCAAGGGTTTTATTGCCGCCGCCACCGCCTTTAATCAGCGGTGCCACGGTTGTTTTCATAATTGCCGAAGCATCCAGTCCCTGCGAAACACGCTCCTGTCCCACGGCAATCGCAACGGACAACTTGCCGTTGATGACGGCGCAGAGCACCACCACGCCATTTCCGGAAAGGGCTTTTTCAACATCGGTCGCCAGCTTGCGCAGTCCGTCGGCAGAAGAAACTTCTACCATTTTCCCCACAAAATTTCCGGAATCCTGTGCACCAGCGGCCAATTCTTTGGCCTGTGCAGCAAGCGCTTTGTTCTCCACTGCTTCCAGCGCTTTGCGCAGCGCAGTGGCTTCTTCCTGAAGCGCCTCGATGCTTTTATCCAGTTGCTTTGGATTTTTCAGCAAGGCTTTTGCTGCGTTGTAATCCGCCAGCTGGCTTTGTACGTATTGCTCTGCCGCTGCGCCGCTCAAGGCTTCTATCCGGCGAACGCCGGCAGCAACTGCGCCTTCACTTTTGATTTTAAAGAAACCCAGCTCGCCCGTTGCGCCCACGTGCGTGCCGCCGCAGAGTTCCACGCTGTAATCCGCGCCGGTGGTAACCACGCGCACGTCATCGGCGTATTTCTCCCCAAAGAGCGCCATGGCACCTTTTTGAAGCGCTTCTTCTTTGGGCATCGTGCAGATTTCCACCGGAATATTCAGGCGGATTTTTTCGTTTACGATGCGCTCCACGGCGGCAATCTCTTCATCGGTCAGTTTTGCAAAATGCGAAAAGTCAAAGCGCAGGTATTCATTATTTACCAGCGAGCCTTTTTGCGCTACGTGGGTTCCTAAAACCTGCCGCAGGGCCGCGTGGAGCAAGTGGGTTGCGCTGTGGTGGACGGCAATGGCCTGGCGACGGTCGCTTGTTACCTCAGCGCGCACAGCACCGTTTCCGAAGTCTTCCGGAAGCGCAGCGGTGAGGTGTACGATGAGATCGTTTTCCTTTTTGGTGTCAAAAATGGAAATGGTTTCCCCATTTTGAAGCGTGAGGATTCCGGTATCGCCCACCTGTCCGCCGCTTTCGGCATAGAAGGGTGTTTCGGCCAGCACGATTTGATAGTGTTCCTTGCCTTTGGCTTTCACTTTCCGGGACCGCAGAATTTGGGTATCGCTGCCGAGGGTTTCGTATCCTACAAAGCGCGTTCCATCCCCCCCTCCCTCGGAGGGGGCCGGGGGGAGGCCGGGCGTTTGCCAATCGTCGGTTTCCAGGGCGGTGGCGGCACGGCTGCGGTCTTTTTGTTCTTTCAAAGCCGCTTCAAACGCCGGTTCATCCACCGAAAGACCTTGCTCGGAAAGAATCAGCCGCGTGAGGTCAATGGGAAAGCCGTAAGTGTCGTACAGTTCAAAGGCTTCCCGGCCACCGACGGCCCCCCTCAATCCGCCCGAAGGGGGGAAGTTTCCAGAAATCGGGCTCTCAGACGTCCCATCTCCCCCTCCTTCGGAGGGGGTTGGGGGGAGGCCTTTCACC
>JAEVZP010000140.1 GCA_023392185.1 Bacteroidota bacterium | reverse complement strand
GTTACAATCGTGTGGTCGCCGTCGGTAAAAGAATACAGGCGTCCTGCAATTTCGGGGCTGTCGAGAAAAGCAAATTTCTCTTTGCGCAGCGGCCGGATTCCGGAAAGGCCCGGGTGTTTTTGAAGGTCGTAGTAGTTGCAGAGGCCTTTATCAGACAGGATTTCATAGACCAGCTTACAGCCTTCGCAGCAAAACGCTTTTTCCTCAATCCGGATGCTTTGGGTGAGGCAGGGCTGCCCGCAGTGAAAGCAGTCGGGCCGGGCCGCCGGGGCGGCGCCTTTCCGGGAGGCGGGCCTTTTTTCAAGAGTGAGCATGAATGGCTTTTTGTGCCTGAAGCATTTTAGGGATCAGCGAAAACGCTTCGAGGTAAAACAATTCCGTCAGCGCCGTATCGATTTGCATCATCTCGGCCCGCAGGGTGCGGTACACCGTAGCCTGCACTACTTCCGTGCCATAGCTCGGCGTGGCTACCGACTGCAACCGGAAGCAGATTTCTTTTAGCTTGTGATGTGATTCGCGCAGGCTGTCGATCTGAGCCGCGTGGCGGCCCGTGCAAATAGTAGTGCAGGAGCGGCAGTCGTGACCCGTGTTTTCCTTGTCGAGCAGTTCCCGAATATAAGGAACGAGCCCGAAACGGCGCAGGCGCAGGTAGTGTTCGATCTGACCCAGAAGCTTTTTGCTCAGGCTTAAATAAAGGCTTCCGGGCTGGGGCGTTTCCGCTTCCGCCGCCTGCAACTCGGCCAGGTGCAGGTCCACACGACCACAGAGGCCGTCGAGGCGGGTGTAATAATCTGTTTCCAGATATTGCAGCAGGCTTTCGAGCGCTTGAGAGGAAGTGCTTTCCGGAGTAGGCAGAGACATAGGAGTAGGAGTTTAAGCAAAAGTGGCCGTCTTCTTTCCGGAAATCTATGACCGGCGACGGGCCGGAACATGATTTTTGTCAGGTTTTGAAAGAGCCGCCCGAAGCATCTGCAAACCGGAAAACCGGCCCGATTTCCCCAAATTTGAGGCGCTCCCAGTCTCTTGAAACCCAATTGCGCTACCTCTGTTCTTATGGCTCCTGCTTTCCAATACCTCCTGTTCTACAAGCCTTTCCGGGTGCTTTCGCAGTTTTCGCCCGAGGGCGACAAGCAAACGCTCGCCGATTATCTGGGCGACCTCCCCAAAGACATCTATCCGGTAGGCCGCCTCGACTACGACAGTGAAGGGCTGCTGCTGCTCACCAACGACAAGCAACTGACCCACCGCCTGCTGGATCCGGCCGAAGGACATCCCCGCACCTATTGGGTGCAGGTGGAAGGCGCCATTACCGAGGCGGCGATGGAACGGTTGCAACGTGGCGTGACGATTGCGGTGGACGGCCGCAAACACCGCACCCGGCCGGCCCGCGCAGAACGGCTTGGGGCGGTAGAAGTTCCCGAAAGAAACCCACCGATTCGCTTTCGGGCAGCTATCCCAACGAGTTGGATTGCCCTGACGCTCACCGAAGGCAAAAACCGGCAGGTGCGGCGCATGACGGCGGCCGTGGGCTTTCCTACATTGCGCCTCATCCGGGTGGCTATAGGCCGGCTGGATGCAGGAGGCCTGGAGCCGGGCCAGTGGCGGGAAGTAGCGCCCGGTGCTCTTTTTTCTTAAAAAAAGGATTTTACTTTCGGTGGTTTCTTTCGTTTATAGATATGGTAAAACGGGTGTTATCAAAAGGAACGCCCATTTATAGATCGTAATTTTGATTTCCGGCCATTTTCCTTTCCCGGAAAATTTCCTTTTCCCCTCTATGAAAAAGATATCCTCCTTTCGTCCACTTACGCTGCTGGCATCTTGCGGCGTTGCCCTGCTGCTCAGCTGCGGAAGCTCCAACGGACAATCCCGGCAAACCCCGCTGGAAGCCAAACCTTTTTCCGAAAAAATCTCCCAACTGCCCGATGAGGTGATTCTCGATGTGCGCACCCCGGATGAATATACCGAAGGCCATATCGAGGACGCGCGCAACATCGACTGGAACGCCGGCAATTTTGAAGAAGCCATTTCCACACTCGAAAAAGACAAGCCGGTAATGGTGTATTGCCTCAGCGGTGGCCGGAGTGCCGAGGCAGCCGCAGCCCTGCGCAAAGCCGGTTTCCAACAGGTTTATGAACTGAAAGGCGGGATGCAGGCCTGGCGTGTGGCCAAAATGCCGGTTGTAACGCCCACCCAACCAACGGTCGAGACGGTAGAAGCCGTGGGCATGAGCCGCGCGCAATACGACTCACTGATTGCTTCCGACAAAGCCATTTTGGTGGATTTCTATGCCGAGTGGTGCGGGCCGTGCAAAAAGATGAAGCCTTTCCTGGACGAACTGGGCCACGAGTTGGCCGGAAAAGTGCGCATTGAACGGATTGATGTGGACAAAAACGAAGCCCTCGGCAATGAACTCGGCATTGTAGGCCTGCCCACCCTTGTTTTCTATAAAAAAGGAAAAGAAGCGTGGAAGCAAATGGGCTTTATGTCGAAAGAAGCCCTGAAAAGCAAGTTGAAATAAGCATAAGAGCTGATGCAGACATCTCCTTTCAGCCTTTAAAAGGCCAAAGGCACCGCAATTGCAGTGCCTTTGGCCTTTTCCTTTATTCCTGCGATGTCGGTTTCCCTTCAAGCCTTTGTAAGGTGCTACCCGGAGCGACAGCATAAAACCAACAGGCCGCCGCATATGGTGTGGCTACTTCCCACGATAACCCCACCGCGAGCGCCCTGATTGTTGCAAAGCAGGAGACTGCAAGATTAGCGTAGTCCAATGCCCTATGCAATACCCGAAAATGGGTATTTCGCTCCGGGCGGACACGCAAGCGGAGCAACGGTGAGAACTGTTTGTTTTTTCCGGGAAAATACTTTCTGCGAGTCCGGTTCTTAAAACGTTCGTCCAATTCCCACTACGTACCGGAACTTCAAATAATCTTCTCCGGCGGGCGGGTGACTGAGAAAGAGCGGCATATCAAAGCGCACCGTCAGCGGTTTGGCTTTGTCAAAAATGCCCCATTTCTTAATCGTCAGGACCACACCGAGGCCGGCGTCGGCACGTACGCTGCTCCACGTATTGGCGGGCGTAAGAGCAGAATAGGCGCTGAGGCTGTCGTAGCGGGACAGCTCCATCAGGCCGGCGTCGGCGAAGAGGTAGGTATCGAAATGAAGCCAGTTGCGGAAGGCTTTGGGCGCGAATCTTACGAGTCCGTCAAAGTCCATTTCGGCGTTCAGGGATGCACCGCTGCGGCTTTTATAACCCAGGAGAATTTGTCCGCCTTTTTCTTCGGCAATCAGGTATCCCGCATAGCCACGCAGGTTCAGCCCGCCGCCTTGTTGCAGGTGATTGGTGGTAATAGCAGAATAACCGGTCCAATCCGTTGGCACAAAGCCTGCCGAGCGCAGAAATTTGTTTTCCATTAAAGCCTCCGGATTGGCGCTTGCGGCAAACAGCGCGCTTTCCCACGGAATGTTTTCCCCCATGCCGTAGCGGGCGAAAACGCGGGTACGCCACTCGGTTTTACCCCAGTTCCAGAAACGCTTGCCTTCGGCTTGCAGATAAGCATAGTCAAAAGCATCAGTGCGCTTGCCGGTCATAAAAGGCGCGCGCAGGGAAAGGGAAAGGTTGCCGCTTCCACGCCGGAAAACCGGAGTATGATTCCAGGCCAAATTAAGGGAATTGTTCAGCCGGTCGCCGAGGCTGCTCCACTCACGCGGGTACAGGAGGTAATCCAAATCATACCTTTTTTGCCGCCACAAAGCGGTGAAATTTCCGGAAATATTGCTGCGGTCGGATACCTGCCAGGACAGCTCCAGGCCGTGACGGTTCAGCCCGTCGTTGATACGACTGTAGAGGTTCCAATGCAGCTTTGGGTAGAAGCGGGAAATGGGTGAAGCGTAACTAAAGTTGTAAGAAACAGGCAGGTAGCGGTCGTAGTAGCCTTCGCTTTGGTAAGAGAGATAAGCATCCTGTTGCAACAGGTGGGTATTCGCCCAAACGGTGGCTTCGAAGCGGTGCATCAACCCCAGATAATCCCCCTCGGCGTGGAGGCCTGCTTTCAGTCCGTCCACCGCATTTCCCCAGATATCCGGGCGGATGCCAATGCGGTAGTGGCGACGGTCGGGCGGCAGGCGGAAGCCCCAGTCCAGCCGCGTAGCGACGCCTTTCCCAAAGCCCAATCCGGGCCGGAAACTGTTGTCGGGATAATAGATGTCGGCGAGGCGATAGGTGGTGTCAATCTGCACTTCCCGAATCCCGGAAGGTGCGCCGACACGGGCGGTGTATTTCGGTTGCAGTTGTCCCCAGCCAATCCAGCGCGGCAACACGTTTTGGGCGTCCGGCGGCGTGTTCCAGGTGTTCGGAATCAGGTAGGTTTTTCGGCTGCTGTCTTTTCCAAAAACAGTAAACTGCACCGGCATCTGCATGTGCCCGGCACGGCGGAATTTGATGTCAAACGAATCAGTTCCCCGTACTTTTTTCACCCCGCAAATGCCGTAGTCGATCGTTTTGGTGGTTTCAAACCACTGGTCAAAAAACCAGGACAGGTCCTGCCCCGTAAAACCGATAATACTTTCCCGGAAATCTTCCGGATACGGGTGGGCAAATTTCCATTGGTGGAAATAATGCTGCATGGCCTTTAGAAACAAGGAGTCGCCGAGGACGTACTGTAAATTGTACAGCATCGTTCCGGTTTTATAGTACACCATGCTGTAACCGTTTTCGTGGTGCAGGGCGTTCCGGAAATCGTCGCTGTGGGTATTGAGCGGAATTTCATTCTGGTTCAGCGCCGTGGAAGTATAAGGCAAAATCACGTTGCGGTCGGCAATCGTCAGCGCCTCGCCTCTTTTCTCCCAAAAAGCAGCCGGTTTTCCGGAAAGCCGGCTTTCGCCGTCAATCTTTTTCAGTCCCCAGGCGGTAAGGAACTGCGTAAAACCTTCGTCCATAGCCGCGCGGTAGGTTTCGTTGGAGCCTACCATGCCGTAGAACCAGTTATGGCCGATTTCGTGGACCAGCAGGCCGCGGTAGCCGGGGTCGCGCCCGCCGTCCAGCGTCAGCATCGGGTACTCCATGCCGTCGGCGGCGTCGGCGGCCACCATTTTGGGGTAGGCATATGTGCCGAAATCTTCCGAAAAGGTTTTGATGATTTTGGCCACATACTGCGCACTGTTTTGCCAGCCTGAGGCGTGCGGTTCCTGCGCGATGCCCACGCATTCCACGCCATTCCAGTATTCCGTGGCGATGCGGTACGACGGGTCGGCAGTCCAGGCGAAATCGTGGACGTTCTCGGCAAAAAATTTCCACACCTTGCGCTCGCCCTTCACGTAGGGAATAATGGTGGACGGCGCTTCGCCCCAGGGTTTGTCTTTAAAGTTTTTCAGGTCCAGCTTTTGGCGCAGGGCTTCGGGCAGGACTTCGCTGCGGTTTTGCAGCGCGCCGGTAGCTTCCAGAATATAATTGGACGGCAGGTCGAGCGACACATTCCAGGTGCCGAAATCGCCGTAGAATTCCTTGCCGAGGTGTTGGTCGGTATCCCAGCCGTGCTTCGCGTCATATACGGCGAGTTTGGGAAACCACTGGCAGCCGTTGTAGTGCTTAAAACCCCAAGCGTCGTACATTTTCATGCGGCGGCGTGTGGTGCCCCCATCGTCAAAATAAGTCACAAAATCCAGCGCCAGCGTCGTGCTGCTGTTGGGTAGCAGCGGCTGCGGGAGCCAGACTTTCAGAATGGTGTTGTCCAGCTCCGTTTGGACAGGTTGCCCTTCGGCAAAAATTCCGGAAATCGTAGTGCCGAGGCCGGCGGCTTCGCGTGGTCCGAGTTGGGTGCGCACCTTTTTTTCGCCCTGCAACCGGCGCAGGTAAGAGCCTTCCACAAACGCGTTTTGGAAGAGGTGGAAATACACAAAGCGCAGCGTATCGGGCGAGTTGTTGGTGTAGCGCAGCGTTTGGTGGGCGCGGATGCTGTGCTGCTCTTCGTCTAAGCGGGCGTCAATGGTGTAGGCCACATCCTGCTGCCAGTAGGCGGCGTGGGGCTTGCGGTTCTTCCAGTACAGCGGATTTTGAGGCTGGGCGGAAGTGAAAAGAGGGAGGCAAAGGAGGAAAAGAAACAGTCGGCGCATGGGAATGCGCGAAGGTAGGGTGACAAAATTGGGGTATTTTTGAAGCATGAAAATCCCGATTCAATATGTGAGCGACGCCCAAGGCAAGACACAGGCCGTCCTAATGCCGTTGAGTGACTGGGAGCGCATCTTAAATAAGCTCCGGAAGTACGAGCAGACTTTAAAAATCCGAAGTGACCTGAAAGAAGCTTTTGACGAGATTAAAGCGCTCAAAAAGAACAAAGGGAAGGCGCAAACCCTCAGCGAATTTTTGGATGAGCTTTAAAGTTATCCCGTCACAGCGTTTCAAGAAGGAGGCAAGGCGACTCTCTAAAAAATACCCTTCTATTAAGGAGGAGCTGGCCACGCTGAACCAGGTTTTATCTGAAGCTCCGGAAAGGGGCACATCGTTAGGAAACAATGCCTATAAAATCCGGATTGCAATCAAAAGTAAGGGTAAGGGCAAGAGCGGTGGTGGCCGCGTGATTACGTACGTCTTAAAGGAAGACCAAAAGATTTACCTGCTCACTATTTACGATAAATCTGAGTTGGATACTATTGATGATAGCATCCTGAAACGGGAAATCCGGGTGTTGAATGAGGAAAATTAGATGCAGGGAACAGCAGATACGGGTAGAAACCACGCTTGATGATATGTTCAGTTGTCGGGCAAGAATCCGAAAGGAAGCACCTGGTTTTGAAGCCAGGCATTAAAGACGTGTTCCCAAGTCAGGGCCTCGCCACCGCTACTATTGTGAATCAATCTACCGGTCGCTTTGAAATCCGAAAGCTTCTTCCCGTCCTTTTTTACCATCAGAGGTATATGAGCTCCCGCGTTATTCCCCACCCAATCCATTGAAATATTTTTGAGCGGTGGCACTTCACTAGCTTTATGAGCATACATAGCATAGCCCGTTATATCCACCTCTGTAATTACCGTATTTCCGATTTGCATGACGATAAGTAAAACATTCTGGTCTTCCTTATAGACGTAACCCTCTAATAACCTTCCGACGCCTTGGGTATTTCTTATTTCAGTAAGCTTAAAATCATTTGCCCGCACAATAATCTTGTCCATAGCATCCACATAACGTACCCAAAACGCGCCGCGCCGCTGATCCGTAAATTTTTTAAAAGCCGCCTTCAGGACAATTTTATTGACCCAACGCTCCAGAATCTGGCGCGCTTGAGAGACATTGGGTGGCTGTTCGCCGGGGTAAACAGCGGTGATAGCAACCCATAAATGTTTGTCTTTGGGCTGCCCTACCCAAAGGACTGCAAGGGAAATAATTTTCTGTTTCTCTGCTTCGGATAGTGCCGTTTGACTGCATTGCAGAACGATTGCAGCCACTACAAAAAGGATTTTACGCTTTTGGCCGCCGTCATTTTCGGAAGGCTTCCCGATTGTTGCTTTTAAATAATCGGAGATGAAACTCAACAAGAAATCAAGCGCCGCACCGGCCTTTCCAAAGTCTGCTATTACGGCAAGAACACAATTAAAAACGTAGTAACTATTCAGTACCGTTCCGGAAAGGGACAGCATTTCCGGAATTTGAACAGTTGTCTTTTGTTCTGTAGCTAAAGCCTTGCTACGACTTTAGGTCCTTCATACGGGTGTAGAA
>JAEVZP010000062.1 GCA_023392185.1 Bacteroidota bacterium | reverse complement strand
GGGCGAAGGAAGTGTATATGATTCATGAACCGATGGCCGCCGCGCTGGGGATTGGGATTGATGTGGAAGAGCCGACCGGCAACATGATTATCGACATCGGAGGCGGTACGACGGGCATCTCGGTGATTGCGCTGGCCGGCATTGTCTGCGACCAAAGCATCCGGATTGCAGGCGACGAGTTTACCAACGATATTATGGAGGCGATGCGCCGCTACCACTCGCTGCTGATTGGCGAGCGCACGGCGGAGCAGATCAAAATTCACGTAGGTTCGGCCCTGAAAGAACTGGATACGCCGCCGGATGATATTGCCGTCAACGGTCGGGACCTTGTTACCGGGATTCCGAAGCAAATCCAGGTGAGCTATCAGGAAGTCGCCGAGGCGCTGGACAAGTCCATCTTTAAGATTGAAGAAGCGATCCTGAAAGCGCTGGAAAGCACACCGCCGGAACTGGCCGCCGATATTTATCGCCGGGGCTTGTACCTGACCGGCGGCGGTGCCCTGCTGCGCGGACTGGACAAGCGGATTTCCCAGAAAATCAAGCTGCCGGTGCAAGTGGCCGATGATCCGCTGCGCGCCGTAGTACGTGGCACCGGTATGGCACTGAAAAACGTGGCCCGCATGCCGTTTTTGATGAAATAAGAAAGGGGTCAGGATTTAGGGATTCGTGTTTATCCCGTAGAGACAAGGCATGCCTTGTCTCTACAATATTCCAAAATCCATCCCTCATCCCTCATCCCTCATTCCTAAGATTCCCTTTTGAAGGCCCTTTTTCAGTTTGTACGCCGCTTCTCGCACCTGCTCTTTTTTTTGGGGCTGGAAGCGTTGTGCTTTTACCTGATATCTCGGACGACAACCCTGCAGGGCGGCGCCATTCTGTCTTCGGCCAACGCGGTGGCCGGCGGCCTGTACGAGAGGCAGAGTGATGTGGTGATGTTTTTTAACCTGCCGGCCCAAAACGACAGCCTGCTGCGCGAGAATGCCCGCCTGCGGGCCGAGCTTTCCCGTTTGCTTTATGAAGCCGATACCCTCCGCGACAGCAGCGGCTCTATCCGCTACATTGAGCCGGTGATTTCCGGAACGGGCGCGGATACCGGCCAGATCATTAAATATGCACACTACCAGTACCGCACGGCGCGGGTGGTGAACAACTCGGTGTCGGAGAAAAACAACTTTATTACCATTGCACGGGGCACCGGCGCGGGGGTAAAGGCCGGTCAGGCGGTTATTTCCGGGAGTGGTGTGGTGGGCAAGGTGGTGTATGCCAAAGACAACTTTGCTGCTGTCATCTCCATTCTTTCAGACCGGCAGCCGGTGAGCGGCGTCCTTAAAGACGGCACGTTGGGCACCGTGCGCTGGCGTTACGGCTCGCCCGAGGAGCTGGAAATGGAGAACATTCCCGGAGAGCTGAAGATTTATCGGGGCGATTCGGTGATGACCACCGCCTACTCGTTTGCGCCGCCCAATATTCTGATTGGCCGGGTGGAAAAGCTACGACGCAATCGGCGCAACAATACCCAGACGCTGATCCTGCGACCGGGTGCTAATTTCCGGAAACTGCGCTATGTGTATGTGGTTGAAAACACCCTTGCCGAGGAGCGCCAGTCGGTGGAAGACAGTGCCCGTGCCCGATTGTTAACTCCAACCACTCCGAGCCGCCGACCGTGAACAACCATCCGCTTAAATACCTGTTTCGTTTTTGCCTGCTGATCGCAGTGCAGGCGCTGCTGCTCAATAAGATCAACCTGCGCTGGTGGACCGTTCCCGGTACGCTGCCGCTTTTTGTGCCGTATCTGTATCCCGTCTTTCTGTTGACGCTGCCTTTTTCCACGCGGGTGCCGGTCTTGCTGATTGCCGGCTTTCTGCTGGGCGTTTCGCTGGATGTTTTTTCCAATACCCTGGGTATGCATGCAAGCGCGTGTGTGTTGGTGGCCTACCTGCGCACCAACGTACTGGCCGCCTTGCAACCCAAACACCTCTCGGAATACGGACGGTTGGAGCCTTCTGTCAAAACCATGGGCTGGCTGCCGTTTCTGACTTATGCGGCGGTGCTGTTTTTTGCCCACCATCTGGTTTACTTCTTTATCCAGTTCTGGAGCGTTGTTTCTATTGGTATGTTGCTGCTCAAGGTGGTGTGCTCGCTGGCTACTTCGTTGTTGATGGTGCTGGCCTATGTGCTGCTGTTCACCCGGCAATCGCCCCTGGTGGTGCAGTCGTAAGGAGCCTGTTTCGGCAGGATCCATGCATTGGAACGTTCCAGGCAAACAACGATGCTTTCAGGTGCGGTCGGTCATGCTGCCCGGAAGCGGCTGCACTCCGGCTGGTGTGGGCCAGACAAAGGCGGCAAGACGGTGCCAACAGGACTCTGGAACAAAGACCAGCGAAGCTGGCAGACTCTCAAAGAAGAAGGTGTCTGCGAACAGAAACGTACATACCGGGATGAAAAGTGAAAAGGCAAGGAGCAGTAGGTCGTATTTCTTTGTAAAAAATCCGACCGCGAATAACCCTTCGACCAGGAAAACGATTTTGGCACCGATGCGGAGCAACGCCGGGTGTTGCAGAAAAAAATAGCTTAGATGCGCCCGGGGCGTTTCTGAATTGAGCAGCAGGTAATCTACCAGATTGCCTTTAAAAATCAGCAAGCCAAAGTCGGGCTGGAAAGCGCCTCCCTTGAGCACACGCCAATAGATAGCCGACACATACAGCCAGCAGACATAATAACGCATCCCTTCCCAAAGCAGCCCAAAAGAAACATGGCTGCGCGGCAGAAACACCAGCGAAAACACCACGAGCATCGATAAAAAATGCGCGTTATGCCCCATGTGAGCCGAAGAAAGGACGGTATAGATGGTCAGCGATGCGGCAAATAAAAAGGCTGATGACCGGCTAAGCGGTCGCACAATTGCTGCCAGGGCAGCCCCCAGCAGCAGGCAAGTGAAGAGGAAGGCTCCGGTCTGGCTGACAACGAGCCAGCGGTAGACACCATAGTATTTATAAAGCGCTCCTGCCAGGTTATTCCCAACCCAAATCAGCGGTGGATTGTCCAGTTGGAAAGCAAGCAAATGGTTGTAAGCCCGCCAGAGCAGTACCAGCAGGCACAGGCTCATCACTACCGAAGTCTTGAGGGAACGGATCCGGCCGGCAGGCAAGTCAGGAAGGCGTGGGTTCACGGCAGATAGGCTACTCAGAAAGAATCGTGGTATATCCCAGCGTCTGGAGGCGGCTGTCGGGCCGGTACTGCGCCCGAACTTCCAGAATTTCGATGCGGTGCACCGTTTCACCGGTAACCGACTGTATATGGGTTTTAAGCCAGGCAGGGTAGGCTGCCAGCGCCCGGCGTTCTGTTTCCGGATCGCAGGGCCAGGTACCAAACGGAGATTGCTGCAAACCTGTTCTTTTAAATTCGGTATATTTCCGGATTGTATAGGCAAAGGGCGTACCGCTCTGGCGATTCAGAAAGGTGTTCCGGTTGAAGAATTTATGGCCATTGTAGCGCAACACATAGCTTACGAAAGTGTCAACCGGAGCCGAAGGCATAGAATAGAGATCCCACATATAAAAGGGTGGGCTTTCCACCTTGCGCGCATTCAGATAGAGATTGGCGATCGCGAAGCCGGCAACTAAAAGCAACGTGCCCCGGTGTCGCTGCAACCGATACCAGTAAGTAGACTTCAGCAGGCGGCGCAGCCGCCGCAGGGCAATGTTCCCGGCAAGACGCTTGTGGTTTTTCATCAACGGTGGCGTTGTGCTTCCTGGAATGATACTAAGATAACGTGAATCTCGTTTTAAGATGATAATGGCCATAGAGAACACGGAGGTGCTCACAGAGGTCTACAGAGACAC
This sequence comes from Bacteroidota bacterium, assembly GCA_023392185.1. Classification (GTDB taxonomy): domain Bacteria; phylum Bacteroidota; class Bacteroidia; order Chitinophagales; family Chitinophagaceae; genus UBA1952. Next base: position 53 of record JAEVZP010000062.1, on the reverse strand, counting down.
CCGTTAGGTCTTTGTGGACCTCTGTGCTTTCTTTGTGCCTTTTGTGGCCTCTA
>JAEVZP010000090.1 GCA_023392185.1 Bacteroidota bacterium | reverse complement strand
GCTATGGACTGCCTGGAAGCGGCTTTGAAAGTCTATCCGGGTCGGTTGGGGTAGCTTCTGATTTGAATAAAAGAAACGGCAGGTTTTCGAAGGGATTTCCGGAAAACCTGCCATTTTTGGATTTTGAGTATTGGGATGGGGGCGGAGCTGGAACGCCGCCTGTTTATCTGTGTTTTTCAAAGAAGGAGGTGCCGGGGTCGGGCGGCTCTACAGGCTTGCAGGTGAGATGCAGAGCGGCTGACGGGCGGTCGCGAAGCAAGTGGCTTATACATTTTTTGCAGGGACACTTTTAATTACACTTTGTTTTGTCAGGCGTAGCAGCATCCATTCTTTGGTGCATCCCGTCAAACAGCAAAACACCTTTGTGCCTCTTATTTATGTAAACACCCGCTGTCTCCGCAGGAAGCGCTGTACCTTTCCGGAAAAATCCCACTTAACAGCTTACAATAGAAGATGCCGCTGCCCCGACAAAAGCGGGGTTCGCCAAATAAACGTACCTACTAAAGCAACCACGACGGATACACTTTACCGGATCATACACAAAACCGCCACGGGGAATAGAAACATACACGATGAAAATACTGAAATTAGTGGCGCTGCTTTTAAGCTTGTTGCCCATGTGCGCACTTGCTCAAACGGAACGCGGAGCGGAACGGTGTTGTTCGAAAATGCAAGCCCTGTACCAGAAAAAGAAGTACAAAAAGGCATTGGAGCAATTTGAGAAAATAGAAAAGACCTGCGCCCTGCAGCCGGCATGCATGGAGCTGCTGGCCGACATCTACGCCCAGCTCGGGGCTTATCCGGAGGCGTTTGCCACTTATCAGCTGATTGAAAAAGTACACCCGAAAATCCGCCGGGGCTACACGGTGATGGGCGATTTTTATACGGCTGTAAAAGACTGGCCAGGAGCTATTGGAACCTATACCCGGGGGATCGAAAATGTGGCTTCGGATACCGACCGACGCCACCTGACCATCGAGCGGGCTATTGTTTTTACAAACACGCGCCGGTATGCGGAGGCGATTGCTGACCTGGAAGCGTTGCGCCGGCGCTTTCCGGAAGACACCTGGGTGCAACACGAATTGGCTATTGCCTATTCCGGAAATAAGGAGGTGCCGAGGGCCCTGGAGATTTTTGAGACGCTCTACCAATCCGACAGCACAGACGTGCCCCTGCTCACCTGCCTGAGCGATGCCTACCAAAAACTGGACGAACACCCGAAGGCGATCCGCTTTGCCCAAAAAGCCATTCAACTCGACCCAACGGGTGATATCGCTTATGTGAACCTCGCGTACAGCGAAATGAAACTGGGCAACCCCGAAGCCGCCTTGAAAGCCATTGAAACCGCCATTGCCCTGAACAAGGAAAATGGCTATGCCTATCGCAACCGTGGGCTGATCTTCCTTCAGATGAAAGAACCGGAAAAAGCCTGTCGCAGTTTCCTGCTCGCCGAGCAAAAAGGCTACTCCGAAATGTACGACGATGACGTCAAGGCGCTCATCCAGCAGTACTGCCAGTAACTACTGCACGAACCCCGGCCGCCGCGCCGATTCTACCTTAAAGTTGATGAGCCCCGCCATCAGCGTGGCTCTTCTTTTGGCCTCGTTGGCAATGGGGCCGGCAAAGAGTTCGTCTACGGCCGTGTGAAACAATTCAACCCAGCGGTCAAAATGGCTTTTTTCGAGTGGAAAAGCCCCATCCACCCGGATATGGGCCGGCATGGGTGCGCCTCGGTATTTGGGGTTTTGCAGCAAAATCGTTTCCCAGAAATCACCGATTTTTTCCAGGTGGGCCGGCCAGTGGTCGTCGGGAATGCTGCCGTTGAAAATAGGACCCAGGCTTTCGTCCTGCCGGATGCGGCCATAGAACAGGTCCATCAGTTGGTTAATATCGGAGCGGGATTGAATGTCGGTCATAGCGTTGAAGGCACTTTGTGCCGTTAGAGTTTTACGTTGGAAGTACTGCGTACCGTTGGAGGCACTTCGTGCCGTTGGATAAGGTTGGAAGGTGTTGGAGAAACTTGGTGCCGTTAAGTTAACGTTGAATCATGCCGGCCATGGATTTTCCAGACCCAACGCCGAAGGCTCCAACCGCCTCCAACGCGCAACGCCTCAAACCCGCGTAGCCGTCGCAGGCGGCTACGCGTTTACCAGCATCAAAATGACTTCGCCCGGCCCGTGAACGCCTACAACAAGGGTTTTTTCGATGTCGGCGGTGCGGCTCGGGCCGGTGTTGAGGTGAATCATAGATGGCATTGAGTGGCCTTTCCGGGTAAGCAGCGCCAGCCCTTCTTCAATATCCGGCAGGATCTGCGAAACCGCCGCTACAATGATGTGCACCGGGTAATAAACCGTCGCCGTTCGGCCATAGGGCTGCGCACTGCTGATCAACACTGAACCGGTCCGCGCGACCAGGGCTTCGCAACCGGTAATGCAGGCATCCGCGTCCTCAATATGTGTTTCCGGCGCTGTCACGGTGAGGCCACCGTCTTCCAGCAGCAGCGCCAGCGCCGCCTCTGTGGACATCACTTTTTTCCATTCCCGCTGTGCCGCCAGGGCAACGATGTTTTGCACCAGCCCCTCGCCGTCTTCGCAAAAAACGAAAACGCCGCCCAGTTTCGTAAACTCGGTTACAAACTGCTCTTCCACACTCAGCTCAGAAGGGGCGAAAACCGAGTGGAGCGGCACGTCGAGCACTTCCGGAAAAGGTCTTTCCACCCGTCCGGCGGCCAGCCCCCTGCGAATGCTGTTCAGAATAGCGGTCCGGGCATCGGTTTTTTTACGGGCCATAGAAGCGGTTAGATTCGAAGAAAATGGAGAGAGAAAGATGGCTTTTCACCCGAAACGAAAACTTCGGGCGGATAGAGAGGCCTTAAAAAAGGGCTGCATTTCCTCAGAAGGAAGTGCAGCCCTGCAAAAGTAACGCTTCCCCTAAAAGGGACAGCAGGTTATTGAATCGCGGTTTCGGCAGCCGGTGCATCCGTTACGGCCGGGATGCCTTCGTTGGGGCTCATGTCCTTATTATAAGGGCTTGGGCCAATGAGGCGTTCCAGATCGTCTTTGAAAAGCACTTCCTTGCGCAGGAGCTCTTCGGCAAGTGCCCGCAGGTGGTGGATATGCTGCTGCAAAAGGTCTTTGGCGCGGTTGTACTCACGGGTAATAAGCGTACGCACTTCTTCGTCAATCATGCGGGCCGTCTCTTCGCTGTACGGCTTTTGTGTCATGTACTCGCTGCCGGAATCGTGGAAGGAAATATGTCCTACGTTTTCCGTCATACCGTATACGCTCAGCATGCTGTAGGCCATCTTGGTGATACGCTCCAGGTCGTTTTGGGCACCGGTGCTCACCTTGCCGAAGATGATTTCTTCCGCTGCGCGTCCTCCGAAGAGCGATACCATCTGATCGTTCATCTGATCCATGGTATAGAGATACTGCTCTTTGGGCAGATACTGCGCATAACCCAGGGC
>JAEVZP010000052.1 GCA_023392185.1 Bacteroidota bacterium | reverse complement strand
GTATAGGGCCACAGCTTGTCGATCGCTTCCTGCATCCGGCGGCGGCTCTCGGCGGTGCCGTCGCCCAGCCGGATCACCCACTCGGCCGACCAGCGCTGATGGTATGCCACTTCTTTGATCGACTTTTCGGCAATGGCGGCCAGGCGGCTATCAGGGCTGCCGGCCAGCTCGGTGTAGAGCAAAAACTGAAACGCATCAAAGAAAAAAGAGCGGGCTACGGTCTGTGCCCAGTCGCCATTGGGCTGTTCCAGAAGAAGTAAATTCCGGAAATCCCAGGCATCGCGCAGCCCGGCAAAATCGTCTTCCCCAACCGCCCCGGATACCTGCTGCAGGAGGGGCGAAGCGAAAGCCGCTTCCTGCTGATCCGGTGCAAGGGCGTTAAACAGGTCGGCAGCGTACTGGAAAAGGCTGCGGGCCTGGCCAATGTCGTCCAGCGAAATGTTGGTCAGTGCAATGTCCTGCTCCAGAATCGGGGCATGACCGCACCATTCGCCCAGCCGCTGCCCGAGGATCAGCGCATTGTCGGCTAACTGAAGGATATAATGTAAGTGGTGCAAAACAAAAAGTTGGGACCGTGGGAGAAGAAGAAAAACGGCCCGACGCGTTGAAATATCGTCGGGAGCGCTTGCCTACATATGGCCCACTTCGTCGGGAATGGTGTAGAAAGTGGGGTGGCGGTAAATCTTGTCGGCGGCCGGGTCGTAGAGCGCGCCGGCTTCCGTTGGGTCGGATGCATGGATGTTTTTGCTTTCTACGACCCAGATGCTTACCCCTTCCATGCGGCGGGTATACACATCGCGGGCATTTTCGATCGCCATGCGGGCGTCGGCGGCGTGGAGCGAACCGGCGTGTTTATGGTCGAGGCCGGCTTTGCTGCGGATAAAAACCTCCCAGAGCGGCCATTCGGCGGCGGTGGTTTGCGGCTGGGCTTGTGTGCCGCCGGCAGCCTCGCGGTCGCCGTAGTCGCCATAGCGTTGCAGTCTGTTTTTCATCCCTGATATTTTAAATGGAATACAAAGAAACGGTTGTTTTTCCGGAAATACAGGCGTCTCCCGGAAGCCATAAAGGTACGCTTTTTGGCCGGCGTCGGTGCGGACAAGGGGCTTCCAGCCCCTTCAGCAGAGAGGTTTGGGCGCGGCTAACAGCCGCTTTTTCCGGAAATTCCTGCCGTTTCTTTGCAGCTTTCTCCCTTTCACAAAAACTACAAAAAAGATTTTACAGAATATGAAAGTAGGTATTATCGGTGCGGGCGCTATGGGTGCCGGCATCGCACAGGTCGCCGCCACAGCCGGTCACGCCGTCGTTCTGTATGACACTGCGCCTGCGGCGCTCGACAAGGCGCGGCAAAGCCTGGCGACCAACCTTCAGAAACTAGCAGACAAAGGCAAACTTCGGGCTGCGGCGGAGGTGCTGGCGCGGATGGATTTTGCAGATTCGCTTGTTGCTTTCCGGGATTGCGGGCTGGTGATTGAAGCCATTGTAGAAAACCCGGAAGTTAAGCAGAAAGTGTTTGCCGCGCTCGAGGCCGAGGTCAGCACCGACTGCGTGCTGGCCACCAACACCTCTTCGCTTTCGGTGACGTCTATTGCGGCGGCCTGCAAGCATCCGGAGCGGGTGCTGGGTCTGCACTTTTTCAACCCGGCGCCGCTGATGGCTCTGGTGGAGGTGATTCCGGCGCTGCAAACCCGTGCGGGACTGGCTGAGGAGATGAGCGAAAAGATGCGCAGCTGGGGCAAGGTTCCGGTGCTGGCCAAAGACACGCCCGGTTTTATTGTCAACCGCGTGGCCCGGCCTTTCTACGGCGAGGCCATCCGCATTTATGAAGAAGGAATCGCCTCGCCGGCGACGATCGACTGGGCGATGACCACGCTTGGCGGTTTCCGGATGGGCCCTTTCACGCTGACGGATTACATCGGTCATGACGTGAACTATGTGGTAACCGAAACCGTGTGGAAGTCTTTTTTCTATGATCCGCGCTACAAACCTTCTTTTACCCAAAAGCGACTGCTGGAAGCCGGCTGGCTGGGACGCAAAAGCGGGCGCGGGTTTTACGATTATGCGCCCGGCGCCGAAATGCCGCAACCGGTTGAAGACGAAGCGCTGGGCCGCCACCTGGTGGACCGCATCGGGGCGATGCTGATGAACGAAGCGGTTGATGCCCTGCACCTGGGCATTGCCTCTGCGCCCGATCTGGAGCTGGCCATGACCCGGGGTGTAAATTATCCCAAAGGGCTTTTGCAATGGGCCGATGATGCCGGCGCTGCGCGGGTGTTGGCCGTACTCGACGCGCTCTATGAAGAATATGGCGAAGACCGCTACCGCGCTTCGGTGTTGCTGCGCAAAAAAGCCCGGAACGACGAGCGCTTTTTAGAGGCTTAAAACAAGCCTTTTCCGGAAATCCACCGGCACGGGTATCCCTCTTCTTTTTAGGATGGATGCCCGTGCCTTAGTTTTTATTTATATTTAGCACCTGTTTCATTTGCCCATAGCGCTACCTGTTATGCCCACACAAAGATTCCTGAATGTCGTTTTCCTGTGTTTGTGTTTGTTGGGTGCGCTGCAATCGCGGGCTTCGCACATCATTGGCGGAGAAGTGCGCTATGAGCATATTTCCGGAAATACCTACCGGGTTTTGCTCAACCTGTATGGCGACTGCGATCTCTCGCCGGGCAGCACCTACAGCACGCTCGAAACGCTGCGGCCCAAGATTCGCATTTATCGCGACTCAACCATTCTGGTAGACAGCATTGTTTTGGCGCGCACGGCCAACCCGCCGCAGGATGCATCGCCTACCTGCCCGGCTTATCTGGGCAACACCCGCTGTAACGGCGGCGCCGAAATCGGCATCAAAATCTTTGAATATGCAGCGACGCTGACCTTGCCGGCGGCCAGTCCCTATTCATCCTGCTGGCGCTTCGTGATGAATGGAAATTATATGGATGCAACGGGCAACACCCTGGCCGGTCGCAGCGCCGCCATCGACAATATCCAGGGCGCGACGATGATGTATATCTACAGCACGCTCAACAACCTGGGCGGGCGCACCAACAGTTCGCCGGCTTTTAGCACCGTAGCCACGCCCTATTTCTGCATGTCGGGCAGCGAGACTTTTAACCCCGGCGCGACAGATGTCAACGGCGACCTGCTGAACTACCGGGTAGTGACGGCCCTGCAACCTGACAACTTTCCGGTAAGCTACACGCCCGGTTTTCCCGCGCCTTACCGGCTGGCCGCCAACGGCACGCCGACCTTCAATGCCCAAACCGGACAACTGGTTTTCAGCCCCTCCCGGCAGCAGCGCAGCGTGGTGGTGTATCTCACAGAAGAATACCGGAACGGCGTGCGGGTGGGGAGCATTTTGCGGGAAATGACCTTCGTAGTGTTGGCCTGCAACAATGCTGCTCCTCAGGCGGCCTTGTCCAACCTCAGGGGTGGCACCCTGACGGGCAGCAACACAATTACGGTTTGTAAAGGACAAACGCTTTCTTTTAACCTGAATCCAACCGACGCCCAGAACGATACGATTGATGTGACGGCTACGGGCATCCCCAGCGGCGCAACCTATTTTATCACCAGTAATGGCTCGCGCACGCCCACTTCTTCTTTTAGCTGGAATACTGGTTTTGCAAACACCGGGACCTACAATTTCTACGTCACCTACGCCGACCGGGCCTGCCCTATTGCCGCGCGGCAAACCATTGGCTACAGCATTGTGGTGGCTCCGGCACCGCAGTTTACCTTCTCCAACCTGAGTCCGGCAGGCTGCAACCGAAAAGGGATTTTTCAGATCAATGCTCCGGCAGGTATCACCCAAGTCCTTACGATCAAGCAGGGCGCTGCTACCGTAAAATCTTATCCTGCTAATACGGCCCCCCCAATCACCGATTCGCTGGCCCCGGGAACTTATCAGATTACGGCCATTTCCGGAAACAGTTGCAGCAAAGACACGACCATTACCATTGCCGCGCCCAACGTTCCGGTCTTAATCGCTTCGCAAACACCAGTAAGTTGCTTTGGTCGGCAGGACGGCACCGCCACAGTCCAGGTGTCGGGGGGCACGCCGCCTTATACCTATTCCTGGAACACCACACCGGTGCAAAACACGCCCACCATCAGCGGGCTGGCTGCCGGAACCTATACCGTGCAGGTAACCGACGCGACCGGTTGCCGGCAAAGCGCTTCGGTGGCCGTGCTGCAACCCGGATTGCTACAGGTACAGGTGCAAATCCAGGATGTGGTATGTTTTGGACAAGCCAACGGCACAGCTACCGCAGTGGTCACCGGCGGCACCGCGCCTTATGTTTATTCCTGGAACACGACACCACCACAAACCAGCGCCACGGCTTCGGGGTTGCCGCCCGGCAGCTATACGGTTTCGGTAACGGATGCCCGGGGCTGCACAGCACAGGCATTGGATTCGGTGCGCACGCCGCAGCCGCTGTCCGCAACGGCAACCGCCATGACTCAAAACCGCTGCTATGGCACGGCTGAAGGGGCTGCAACCGTTGTGGCAACCGGCGGTGTACAGCCCTACCGTTTCTCCTGGAATGCCAGCCCCCCGCAAAGCACCCCAACGGCAACCGGCCTGCCGGCAGGCGTGTTTCAGGCGCTGATAACGGACGCGAATGGCTGCACAGCCTCCGATACTGTCACCATAACACAAGGAAACGCTATTGCGGCCACTTTTACGGTTACCGATACCCCGTGTGCCAATGATGCGACCGGCAGGGCCTACGTGCAGGCGAGCGGCGGTGCTGGCGGTCCGTATACCTATCGCTGGAACCGGGGCACTCCGCTATCGAGCGATACAGTTTCGGGACTGGCACCGGGAATGATACAGGTAGCCATCGCCGATAATAATAATTGCCAACAAGAGTTTAATGCTGTTATCGGTACCCGGCCTATACCTCAGATCAGCGCCGGTCCCGATCGCATCCTGTGCAATGGCGACAGCCTCGTGTTGCAGACAACCGGCACGGCTACCAACTGGCAGTGGACACCTGCCGACGACCTGAGCTGCACCAACTGTGCGTCGCCGGTGACCACCACGCAGGTAAGCCGGACGTACCGGGTCTTTACTTATTTTGACAACGGCTGCACGGCTGCCGACACCGTTGCGATTCAGGTGCTGTACCGCGCAGGCCTTTCAGAGGTAGGGCGTGACACGACGATCTGCGCCGGTGACACGGCTCTGCTTTTTGCAGGCGGCGGATCGGCGTATCAATGGACGCCAGCTCCATCACTCACCAACGACACTATTGACCGGCCTGGTGCATTTCCGCAGGCTACCACCGTTTATACGGTTATCATCCAGCAAAACCAGTGCTTTGCCGACACCCTGATGCAAACCGTTTCGGTTTTGCCCCGGCCAACTGTTTCACTAGGCCCCGATTTTCCGGCTCTGACGGGCGCAACTGTCGTGCTGCGGGCTGAGGTCAGCGGCGCTGATGCGATTGCCTGGACGCCGGCTGTGGGCCTGAGCTGCACGGACTGCTTCAATCCATCGGCAACGCTGATGCAATCCACAGAATATATAGCTACGGTGCGCAACGAGCTGGGCTGCACGGCCTCTGATACGCTGCGCATTCGGGTGGGCTGCGATGAAGGCAGCTATTATGTGGCCAACACGTTCACGCCCAACGGCGACGGCATCGATGACTGGTTTTATCCACAGGGCCGGGGCGGCGGCACCATTACCCGTTTTGAGGTTTACAGCCGTTGGGGAGAAAAGGTTTTTGTAGCCACCAACCTGACGCCCAACTATCCACAGGGCGGCTGGGACGGTACCTATGCCGATCAGCGGCTGAACGCCGGCGTATTTACCTACGTCATGGAAGCCCGCTGTGCCGACGGAACGCCTGTTTATCTCAAAGGCGATATCACGCTTATCCGCTAAGACCGGTCTGGGTTTTCAGGGGCAGGACCGCAATACTGCCCGATGTTGTGCCGTGTCTTTCATTTCCATAAAAGACGCAATCGTCGGGTAGCGCTGCATGGTCTTCTTCAGGGCGCATTCGCAGTAGGCGGCGGGGTCGGGGTGCAACCGACCGTCGCCGGAAAGGCAGGCTTCCTTAAACTGCGACTGGTATTCCGCTGTCCAGCCTTCCTGCCAGGAAGCACAGGCCCCCGGGAGGGCAGAAAAGCAAAGCCATAAAAAAGCTTTTTTTCCGGAAAAAAACGAGCGCATTGATTTCAATTTTTAGGACGGAGAGGTATTGGAAACGACCCTTCACCGCTGTTGCAGCAAGCGGCGGATGGCTTCGAGCGTCTCGCGCAGTTCCCGGCGTTCTTCGGCTGCTTCGGTGCCGGTAAGGCGCTCGGCTTCATAGGTCTCGATAGCACGGATGCGGTCGATTTTTTCCTGGGTAAAGCGCTGCAGGTCGTCCAGCGCGCCTTGCAGGGTGCGATTGACGTCTACTACGCTGTTGGCCAGTACCTGCCGGCTCTCGTCCAGTTGCCGGTAGTGATTTTGCAGGAAAGCCAGCAGCTGCCGGTTTTCGGCGGTAGCTGCCAGGGCCCGTCCGGCCAGGTCTTCGATGGTTTCAGTGCGGGTGAGAAAGACATTCATTTGCCCAACGCTTTTTTGCAGGTTTTGCAGCAAGCCGTCTATTTGCGTCAGATAAGTGTTGAAGTTGCCCAGCAGGCCGGTGGACTTTTGCAACTCCTGCAAAACCGTTACGTTGGCACCGGAAATGGCTACCAGATCGGCATCGCGGAGCGCATCGAGCAGCTGCGACTGCGCGAGAAGGGCGTCGTAGTTGCGGGTGAGCAAGCCATCGAGGCGGCTCAGGTTGGCGCTGAAATCCTGCCCGAAGCGTTGGAGTTGGCCTTGCAGGTTGCGCAGGGTGCCGTCCGGCGCGGGGTTGAGCACCGGCAGCAGCTCGGTTTGCAGAAACGTAAAGAAAGCACTGCGACGCAGGTCGTTTCCCTGCAGGGCCGACTGGTAAAAAGCGTTGCGCAGCAACTGCCGGAGCAAGAGTCCGGCAAGCAGCGGCGCCAGCAGGTAGTGCCCCGACTGCAAAAGTTTTTCCCAGATCCAATCGCCCGGTTGCGCAGCATGGGTGTAGAAAAGAAAGGCTGCCAGCGCCAATGTGCCCAGCAGCCCCGTTTGCAGCGGTGCGGAGACGCTATGCCGGATTTCCTCTCGGAGGGCGTCGGACTGCCGGGCGGCAATGCCTTCCAGGATTGGATACTCTACCGCCGTAGCACTGTTGCGCAGCAGATAAGCGTTCAGCGCATAGGCCATACGGGTAAAAGCCCGGGAAGGATTCGAAACCGCAATCAGCGTCACCGGCACGATGCGTTCCGGGCTGCCATGCAGGTTTACCACTCCGGTTTCAGCACCCGGCGGAATGTCGAATTTTTGAATGTCGGCCAGCAGGGTATCGACCGGCGTGCGCTCGATCGCTGAGGCCAGGAGGCGGAAGCGCGAGAGACCCAGCTGACTGCGTTCGGGAAACAGGTTCCGGAAACTGCCGATGCGCTGCCACTTCTGAATAAAGGCAAAGAGCTGCGCCAGCAGGATAAGGCTGAGGAGAAAAAGCATAACAGATCCGGATTTCCGGGTTCAGGAATAAGGCACGGGCGTACCAGACCGTTTTTCCCCTTCCAAAGAGAAAGAAATTTCCGGAAAAAGATCCGGTTTTTAGCGCCCTGGAGCGACCGGGTACGGGCCGCTACACAAACCGGACCTCGATTTTCTTCTTCACCAGCCACAGGCCGTTTTCGAGGATGGCATAGCCGGGCTTCTGCTCAAAGCGGAAACGGTTTTCCTGCGGCAGGTTGGTAAAAGTGCAGGCTGGCAAGAGCTCCAGGTCACGGAAGGCCTGCGCGTTGCGCATGTCGGCTTCGCTGCCGGCAAAGCGGACGGCGGCTTCGGTAGGTTTTTCGGGGGCAACTTCAAACTGATACAAACAGCCGGTGGGTTGCGCTTTCCGGGTGTTGGCGGGAAAGCTGCCGTCTGCTGCCGGGACGGTCATGTAGAAAACTTCGGGAACAGGCGGCTGGGGCCCGGGCGTTGCTTCAGCCGGAATGGGACGATCCTCCTGCAGCGCAGGTTCTTCGGGTTGGGGCGTTTCTACTTTCGGTGCCGGTGCCGGGACTTTCTGCACGCCGGCCTCTGGAGGGGCTTCCCGCTCAGGCTGCGGTGTGGCGGGTGCTATAGAAGCACTGGTTTTTCGGGAATTAGGCGGAAAATTGTCACGGCTGCTACCCGACATGCCGGCACTTCTGGGTTTTCCCAGGCCACGTACCTCTCCGTCTATGGAGCCCCAGCGATGTCGGGTAAACAAGTAGGTGATGAGTGCAATAACCAACCCTAAGACAACCCATATCCACCACTGGGGGGGAGTTGCCGCCTGTGGCGGTCCTTTGTCACCGGTATTGATCTGCTGGGCCAACGCGCAGGTAGAGCAGCAGCTAAGGACGAGTACAGAAAAGATTTTTTGCATCTCAGGCAGGTTTTTGGGAAATCTGATAAGCCAGTTCGTGCAGGAGCGGAATCAGCGGGAAAAAAAACAAGGTTTCGTGGAGTTCTTCATCCGGCCGGAAGGTTGCTTCTTTGCGTTTCCGGTTGATGCCTTCCTGCACATAGGTGAGCAGCCGGGGCCGGGCGGTGGGCAGATAGTCGTTGTAAGCCGATAGATCCACCCCAAAAAGCCGGTTGAACGGCAGACGGGTGTTCCACTCCGAAAACAGCGTTATAAACCGTTCGACCTCGCTCACCACAGCGCCCTGTACGGCTTCGTTGCCCAGATCAGTGTAGCGCAGTGGCGGCTCCGATGCCGGTTGTCCGGCGGCCGAAAGAATGCTCCGGACCACATCGCTGCTGCTGCCCTCATTGGCGCGGTAGAGGCCACCGCGGGCTGTTACTTCTTTAGGGGTATCGGTGCGGCGCAGGTCAATGCCGGCTACCGGCACGCCATAAACAGTTGAGAAAATGGCATTGACCAGCAGGGCCAGGTTTTTGAATTGCGGATGGCGGCTTTCGTCGAGGATGTCCAGAAAACGGGAGCCGGAGCCGCTAAAGGTGATGCGCTGCGGCTGCTCGTAGCCCTGGCTGCGAATCCAGCGGGCGGTATGATAAATCAGCGCCGCGAAAGCGAGGAGCGGAATGACCTTCAACTGCGCATGTTCCTGCAGATAGCGGGTAAAGTTCACGCCCAGATGCTGATATTGCGGGTGGCGCTGGAAGGTGAACAGAAAAGAAATGATATCGTCGGAAGACTGCTTTTTGCGAAGCGAATCATAGACGGCCCGGAAATCGCCCTGCAGGTTGGGATCGTCGAGGATGGTGCGCAGCTGCGCTTTTTCGAAAGCCTGGATAAAGCCGTTGTTATCGGCGTTGCCGCCATAGCCATCGCCGAAGATGGCGTTGCCGGCAAAGCGGAACGAAGTGCTGTCGATGGGATTTTCGCCCTTGAAAAGCACGATATCAGTCGTGCCGCCGCCGATGTCGATATTGATTGACTGGCTATCGCCAACCACCAGCCCGGTGTTTTTATAATAATAGAAAGGCGCTACCGATTCCGACAGGCTTTCCAGCCGGGTTTGCGGCGACAGATATTTGCGCACCGCTTCGTCCCAGATGCCTTCCAGCCGGCTCCGCTCCGAATCGGTCATGCTCGACGGATAAAACCACACGATTTTAGCCGTTTCCACCCGGCCGCCGTTAAGGAGAATCTTGTTGCGGATCAGCATCACCAGTTCTTCAATAAAGGTGCTGATGCGGTTGCGGCTGGGCCCGCCCGGATTGTTTTCGGCCCATTTGAGGTTGGTGATTGGCTCCTGGTAGGAGGTGGTGTCGCGCAGCTCGTAGGTAAATGAGATATTGTTGCCGGCGAGTGCTTTCCCCATGCCGCTGTTTCCGGTGGGGCGGCTTTCGGCCAGCACGGTCCGGTGCGGAAGGCGGTAGCGGGCATCGCCGATGGTTTCGGGCAGCAGGTCGGCTTCGTGTACGCGCAGGATCGCGCCCATACCGGCACGCATCAGGCGGAGGCGGTTGTAGT
>JAEVZP010000036.1 GCA_023392185.1 Bacteroidota bacterium | reverse complement strand
GGTATCGACCGGAGCCGGCGGGGTTTGCCCGATGGCGGTCGTGTCGGGCCCTGCCGGCATGGGCGAAGACGACGGGGTAGCGGCCGGATCTGTGCCCGGAGCCGGTGTTGTCTGGCTTGTGCACGACAGCAACGCAACAAAGGCGAGGGGCAGCAGCATTCCGGAATATTTCATGACTGAAAAAGAGGTAAAACAGAAACGACCGACCTTTGCCAAATCCATGCCATCGTGTTGGCAGGGGCATTGTTTTTATAGAAAGGCGCATCCGGCTGGTTGGAGCAGGCTGTTTTGGCGGGGCAGGCCGGCTGTTTTTATTCATTCTTTAAAAGGGAATCCGTTGCATATCATTCGTAAGATACTCAAGGTTGTGGCCTGGATTGCCGGAAGTCTGGTGGCTTTGGTGCTGCTGGTATTTCTGCTTTTGCAGATTCCGGCCGTGCAGAATTTTGTAAAAGATAAAGCGGTGGCGTATCTCGAAAAAAAGATTGGCACCCGCGTAGAAGTTGCCCGCCTTTCAATCGGTTTTCCGAAAAAGATTGTGCTGGAAGGCATCTATTTTGAAGACCAGAAAAAAGACACCCTGCTTTCCGGGGAGCGCATCGCCGCCGACGTCAACCTGCTGAAGCTTCTGCAAAGCACTGTGGTAGTGAAGTCGCTGGAACTCGAAGGCGTGCGCGCCAAGATCTATCGCCAGGCGCCCGATACGGTCTTCAACTACCAGTACATCGTTGATGCCTTTGCGTCACCCTCCAAAACGGAGGTGGATACCAGCGGCGGCATGCGGTTTGACGTAGACCGGATTAGCCTGCGGCGGGTAGTGGCTTCTTATGTGGATGATCAGGAAGGCATGAACCTGTATGCCTCGGTAGGTAAGTTCAATACCCGTTTCCGGGAATTTGACCCCGACCGGCTGCGCTTTGCCATTCCGCAAATCGGGCTGGAAAACACCCGTGTGGTTATCCGGCAATACAAGCCGCTGATTGAAGCGCCGAAGTCTTTGTCGGAACACAGAGCCGAAAGCAGCGAGCCGATAGCGCTGGTTTTGAAACTAAAGGAACTCGACCTCAAAGAGATTGACTTTGACTACGAAAACACCCTTCAGGACCTTTCGGCCAAACTGCAGCTCGGTGCTCTCGGCGCGCAGGTCGATTCGCTTGATCTCGCCCGGCTGCACATTGCGCTCGACCGGCTGAACCTGAGCAACACGGCTGCCGTGGTGCGCTTTGGCCCCACCCCGCAGGCGCAGCTGGTGGCCGACGAAACCGGAAAAGCCGTGCAGGCCGCCGTTGAAAATCCGTGGAAGCTGCTCATCAACGACCTCGGCATCACCAATGTGGCTGTGAAGTTCGACAACGATGCCGAGCGCCGCGTGCCTTATGGCATCGACTATGCCCACCTCGACGTAAAAGGCCTTTTGCTCGACGGCGAAAACCTGGCTTTTACGCCTTCACGTTTTGAAGGAAATGTAGATCGCGCGGAGCTGAAGGAAGCAAACAGCCGCTTCGAACTCCGGAACCTGCGCACCGCTTTTCTGTACAACGATTCCGGCGTAGTGCTCAACGACTTGTATCTGGAAACCGACAAAACGATTTTGCGCGACCGCATTCAGGTGGGCTGGCCCTCGCTCGATGCACTGGAGAAAAATCCGGGTGTGATGCTACTTTCGGCCAACCTGCGCAACAGCCGGGTGGCCATTCCGGATGTGCTCACTTTTGCGCCGATGCTGCGCGACGTGCCGCCCTTTCAGAAAGCGCCGAACGCGGTTTATACCATCAACGACCTGAAACTAAGCGGCCGCCTCAGCGACCTGCGCATCGGCGACCTCGACCTGGCCGGTTTGCAGGACACGCGGGTGCGCCTTTCCGGAACCATCAAAGGGCTGCCGGATCCCGACCGCGCCGTTTTTAACCTCAAAATTGCGCAGTTGCGCACTACTGATTCCGACTTTGACAAGTTTCTGCCGCCCAACACGCTGCCGCCCGATATCCGGATTCCGGAAAAACTGGCGCTGACCGGCAATTTCACCGGTCGCATTGCCGACTTCCGTGCCAACTTCGACCTGAAAACCAACCGGGGCGACGCACGGGGCACACTGGCCATGCGCAATTTTGGCGATGGCGGCTACCTCATAGACGCTACTACCAAAGGCCTCAATCTGGGTTATATCCTGAAGCAGGAAGCCACGCTGGGCGCGGTCAGCGCACATGCGCAGGCGGCCGGACGTGGCTTTGATCCCAAAACCGGTGTGGCAAACTTTAAAGCCCAGGTATACAGCGCGGTTTTTAATAAGTATAACTACAAAGGAATTGATGTGGCCGGCAGCCTGCGCAACGGCATTGCGACTGCAAAAGGCGTTTCCCGCGACCCGAATGTGGCGACTACTTTCGACGTTACGGCCGACCTGCGCGGCAAAGATCCTGCGTTGGCCGGAAAAATCAACCTGACCGCCCTGGATCTGCAGGCGCTGCATTTTACCACCACGCCGTTTCGGGTGGATGGACACGTGCTGGCCGATATCGCCAAACTTGATCCGGATAATCCGATTGGAACGGTGCTGGTGCAAGGCGCCAATATCAACGTCAACGGGCAGAAATACTTTCTTGATACCGTAACCGTTGACGCTCTGCAAACGCCTGACTCCGGTTATATGGTGCGTATCGAATCCGACATCCTGACGGCAAAGGTGAATGGCGATTTTGCCTTTACCCAGATTGGCCCTTCGGTGATGAACCTGGTGGATCGTTACTACCACCTGCCGGGCTACAAGCCCACACCCGCCCGGCCGCAGGCTTTTGTGCTGACAGCCACCGTGCAGCCTTCTTTGCTGCCGCTGGTGATGCCGGCCGATCCTAAAGCGCCCGATTCGATGAATACCGCCACCGGTTTTCTGCCGGAGGAAATCAAGCGGTCTGCACCGATCGACCTTTATACCGCTTTCAATTCGGCGGCTTCGTTGCTGGATGCCAGGGTGGAATCGCGCCGGATCATCTATGGTCAAAACCAGATTGACAGCCTCTCGCTCGTGGCGACCACCAAAGACACCGCAGCTCTGCGATATGATCTGAATGTGGCCAGTGCCAAAGCTGCCTCGCTGAATCTTTATAAAACATCGCTGCGCGGCGCTGTTGCCAATGATAGGGTAGACTTCCGGCTGAATAACCGCGATATCACCGATGTGCCGCGCTATGTATTGGCAGGAACGGTGCGCGAAACGGCTAACGAAGGCTTCCGGCTTTCGCTGGCGCAGGACACGGTTTTGCTCAACTACCAGGCCTGGAACGTGCCGGACTCCAACTATCTGGAATATTCCAAAGCCGGAATTGTAGCGAAGGACTTTGCTTTCACCAATGACGGCCAAAGCTTTGGCGCCTACAGCACCGAGCTGCGCCCGGATGCACCGCTGGAGTTGCGTTTCCGGGAATTCCGCATCAGCACCCTGGCCGATTTTATAGATCAGGACTCGCTGAACCTCGAAGGCCGGGTAAATGGCTATGCCTCTTTGCAGGGCCTGTCGGGAAATAACCCACAGTTTAGCTCCGACCTGCGCATCGACAGCATCTCCTATAACCGCGACACCATTGGGACCATCCTGGTGCAGGCCGACAATGCCACGGCTGACGCCATCACAGCCAACGTGGCCCTTAACGGTTATGGGAATGACATGCACCTGAACGGCGTGTACTACATCGCCGGTCAGAAGGTGGACATGAACCTGAACATCGGCAACCTGAACCTGGCCAAACTACCAACCCTCAGTGCCGGCCAGATTGCCGAGAGCGGCGGCTCCCTCAAGGGCAGCATCGATGTGCTGGGCACTTTTGAAGATCCGGACGTGAACGGCACGCTTCATTTTGACAGCGCCTTCTTTACCCCCGCCCTGCTGGGCGCGCGGTTGCACATCCCGTCCGACAATATTTTCGTGACGCCCCAAGGCGTGCGCTTCGATCGCTTTACCCTGCTGGACTCGGCCGGTAAAGAAGCTGTTATCGACGGGCAGATTCTGACAAGCGATTTCCGGAAATACCGGTTTGGACTGCGGGTAACGGCAGACAGCTTCCTGATTGCGAACGCGAAACGGAAACCCGGCAGCGATCAATTGTTTTATGGTCGCCTCAATGTCTCGGCCGATACCCGTATTGCCGGAACGCTGAATGCACCCGATGTTTCCGGAAATATCCGCATTAATCGCGGCACCGACTTTAAAGCCCTGCTGCCAAGCAGCAACCCGGAAGTGGATGCCGGGGTGGGCGTGGTGGAATTTGTAGAAGCGAATCACCGCCATGACCATGGCATCCATCAGCGCTTCGACACCCTGACCGCCCGCACAGAGGTGAGTGGTGTAAATGCCGACCTGGCCATTCAAACCGACAGCATGGCGCAGTTTACCCTTGTGATTGACGAGCGCAACGGCGATGCCCTTGCCGCACGTGGCGTGTCTAACCTTGGTTTTGGCCTCGATCGCAGCGGAAAAATAAGCATGACCGGTGCCTACCAGTTGCAGGAAGGCTCCTACCTGCTAACGCTGAACTTCCTGCGCCGCCAGTTCAACATTCAGCACGGCAGCACTATTACCTGGACAGGCGAGCCGACTGACGCCAATATTGATATTACCGCAACCTATACGGCTAACGCGTCTTCGATAGACCTCGTAGTGGACCAACTGGCCGGCTCAGCGCAGAGCGAATTGAACCGTTACAAACAAAAGCTGCCTTTCGAAGTGCAGCTTCGCATGACAGGCGAATTGATGAAACCGGTAATCAGCTTTGACATTGAGCTGCCCGACCGCGTGAGTGCGCAGTGGGATGTGGTGAAAGCCCGGCTGAACCAGCTGCGCAGCAATGAAAGCGAACTCAACAAGCAGGTGTTTGCCTTGCTGCTCCTCAACCGTTTTGTGAGTGAAACACCGCTGAAGGATTATGGCGATGCCGGTGGATTTGAAAGCTATGCCCGCCAGAGCGTGAGCCGCCTGCTGACCGATCAAATTAACCGTCTGACCGGCAATCTGATCAAAGGAGTGGATCTCAACGTAGGCATCAACTCTTCTCAGGACTACACGACCGGCGCTATGGCCCAGCGTACTGACCTGACCGTAGGGCTTTCCAAGCGACTGCTCAACGACCGGCTGCGCGTCAACGTAGGCTCCAATTTTGAGGTAGAAGGGCCCCGGCAGTCGAGCGAAGCCGCCAACCAGATTGCTTCCGATATCTCTATCGAATACCAGCTCACCAAAGACGGCCGCTACCAGCTGCGCACCTATCGTCGTAACCAATACACCGATATCGTAGTCGGCCAGGTGGTCGAAACGGGCGCCGGCATTGGGGCCAGCATCAACTATGATCGTTTCCGGGAAATTTTTCAGAGTGCGGAGAAAGCCCGGCAGATCCGCCTTCAAAAACGCGCCCGGGCACGGGAAAAGGCCCAATAAAAAGATATGATGAGAACGTACCGTTTGCTTTTAGGACTGGCTTTGCTAACGGGGCTGGCCGCCTGTAACCCGACCCGCAAGCTGGCGCCCGGACAGCGGCTTTACACCGGCGCCAAGGTGGAGGTAGAAGGCGTTTCTAAAAAAGAGAAAAAAGCGTTGTCCGGAGAGCTCAAGGCGCTGGCACGGCCCAAGCCCAACAGAAGCTTGCTGGGTTTTCGCTATGGCTTGTTTTTCTGGAACCTCGGCGACACGTCCAAGAAAAAAGGAGTCGCTGCCTGGCTGCGCCGCAAATACGGCGAAGAGCCCGTGCTGGCTTCCTCGGTCAACCTGGCCAAAAACAGCGAGGTCATGCAAAGCCGTCTTTTTAACCGGGGCTATTTTCAGGGCTCGGTGAGCGGGGAGGCCGATACGTCTCAAAAAGGCAAGTACATGAAAGCGGTTTACACGGCCGTTCCCGGAGACCGGTATTATATCCGGGAGGTGCGCTACCCGGAAGGTACCGACTCGCTTTCGGTCCATATTCAACGCGCCACCAATCGGCGGCGCCTCTTGCGGAAAGGCAATCCTTATGATCTGGATGTAATCAAAGCCGAGCGCGAACGCATCGACCAAAGGCTGAAGGAACACGGATTCTATTATTTCAGTCCGGATGTACTCCTGGCGGAAGTAGACTCTACCGTCGGTGATCATCAGGTGGATATTGATATGATGGTGAAAGAGGATGCCACCTACCGCTCGCTCCATCAATACCGCCTGCGCAATATTTCGATCTATCCCAACTTCGACCTGGAAGAAAGCCTGCGCGGCGACACGGTAGGCGACTACAAAACCGCAAAGCTGACTAAAGACGGCTACTATGTGGCCGACCCGCAGAACCGGTTCCGGGATGTGGTTTTCAACAAAACCCTTGTTTTCCATCCCAACGACCTGTATAACCGCAGCGACCACAACAGCTCGCTGAACCGGCTCGTGAACCTGGGGGTTTTCAAATTCGTAAAAGCAGAGTTTGAAGACGCGGACACAACCGCCAACTACCTCGACGTAAACTATTTTGCGACGCCTTTCCCACGCAAAACGCTCGGAGCCGAGATCACGGCCCTCACCCGCTCCGACAACTCGACCGGCTCGCAGTTGTCGCTTTCCTGGCAGCACCGCAACCTGTTTCGCGGGGCCGAGCGGCTGAAAATTACCGGTTTTCTGGGCCTGGAGCATCAGGTCTTCGGGCAGCAAAACGTATCTACCATTCGCTATGGCGGACAGGCCGATTTATCGGTTCCGCGGATCATTTCACCTTTCCGGCTCAACACGTCGGGCGATTATGTGCCCGAAACCCGCTTTACGCTGGGCTATGAGCACTTCGCCCGCACCGATCAGTACTCACTCAACACCTTTACCCTGCAATATGGCTATATCTGGAAACCGGAAATTCGCAAGGAGCATAAGCTGACGGTGGTCAATGTGAACGTGGTGGATTCTTCCAAAGTCACCGACTCTTTCCGGAAATTACTGGCTTTCAACCCGGTCTTGCAGCGCAGCATCACCCGGCAGCTGATTATCGGAACGATTTACAACTATAATTTCAACACCAATGCGCGCACCAACCGGCGTCGGCACAACTATTACTTCAACGCCAACGCCGATGTGGCCGGCAACCTGCTGGGCCTTTTAACCGGTACTTCTTCGGGCAATAAGGAAGTAAAAATCAAGGAGATCCCTTTCTCGCAGTATGTGCGCGGCGAACTGGAAGGGCGGCACTACTGGCGGCTTAACAACAGCAAGCCTGAGCAGGATATTACGCTGGTCAGCCGCCTGCTTGCGGGCGCGGGTTATGCCTATGGCAACCGGCCCGATCTGCCTTTCATCAAGCAGTTTTTCAGCGGTGGAACCAACAGCGTCCGGGCCTTCCGGGCGCGTTCGGTAGGCCCGGGTACTTATGCCGGCGCTACCTATACGGTGAACGGTATTGCCTACTCGGCCGATCAGCCGGGCGACATCCGTTTTGAGGCCAACACAGAGCTACGTTTCCCGATTTACTCCTTTATCAAAGGTGCCGCCTTTGTGGATGCCGGCAACGTGTGGGCAATGCGCAAAGACAGCACCCGGCCGGGAGCAGAGTTTACTTCGAGCTTCCTGTCCCAGCTGGCCGTGGGTGCCGGGGTTGGGTTGCGGTTCGATATCTCGTTTCTGGTGATCCGCGCCGATGTGGCCACGCCTCTTCACCGGCCCTGGAACTCGTCCAACATAACGCCGGGCTTTAACTTTGCCGATCCGGATTACCGGCGTGAGAATATTGTTTTAAATCTGGCGATTGGGTATCCCTTCTAAATGCGCCAAGCGGCGGGATACAAAAGCGGCCGGGTTCAAGAGACGTTTTTCCGGAAAATTGAGGCGAATGCGCTTCTCAGGAAGGCTGCTTCCGGCCCGGGCAATCAGCAAAGCGGCCAGGCCGGGGCCTTGAGAGTCTTTTTATTCCGGTGCCGGTCCGGGCAGAACGAAATTGAGCACACCGGAAAAAAGCATTTGCAAAAGCCGAAAAAACACTCTTATTTTTACAGCGCCCTTCAAAAGACAGCAAAGGGTTCCGGAATCGTTGGGTAGAAGGGCGTTTTTAAGATTTTTTGAAGGAATTTTTTCGAGAAGTTTGTTTTTTCCAGAAATCTTGCAAATATTGTGTGCCATTTCGGTTAGAAAAGGCAAGCAACCCTTTTTCTCTTCTGCATCCGGAACCTCCGCAAAAACCACATTGACCGTAGTATGAAAAATGTTTCCCTGAAGATCTCAGCTCTCGCGCTTGCAGCAATGGCAGCAACCGGCTGTGGACCATCGGGCACCGGCGGCCAGCTCGTAGGTGCGCCCAACACGCTGGCCTATAAGCCGCCCACCCCGCTCGGGATGTCGTATGTTCCCTCCGGCGTACTCCGCATGGGCGCTTCAGACGAAGACATTCGCGGACGCAACGACGCCCTGATCCGCACCGCGCAGATGACCGGGTTCTACATGGACAACACGGAGATCTCCAACGCGCAGTACCGGCAGTTTACCAACTACGTGCTGGATTCCATTGCGCACACGCAACTGGGTGATTTTATCGACAACCCGGACGGCACGCAGCGGGTGGATATGCGTAAGCGCATCAACTACCGCAACGAAGAAGTTCAGGAGCAGCTGGCCGGTCTTTTCCTCATGCCGGAGCAAACAGGCTGGGGGCGCCGCGAGCTGGATATCACCAAACTGGTGTATCGCTATTCAGAGTTTCACTATGATGAGGCGATGCGCAACCCCAATCAGCCCCGCACCAATTTTGTTCGTACCTACGATGTGCCGGCTTATCCCGACACCCTCGTTTGGGCCCGGCAGTTCAACTATTCTTCTAACGAACCGATGAGCCAGCAATACAACTGGTTCCCGGCTTTCAACAACTATCCGGTTGTAGGTATTAACTGGTATCAGGCCAATGCCTTCTGTAACTGGCGCACGGAGTCCTGGAAAACCGAGCGCGAGCGCAACAAGCAGTTCTTTGAAGGGAAATTTACCCTGCCCACCGAAACCCAGTGGGAATGGGCTGCACGTGGCGGCCGCAACCAGGCGACTTACCCCTGGGGCGGACCCTACCTCGTAAACAAGAAAGGCTGTTATCTGGCCAACTTCAAGCCGATGCGCGGCAACTACGCGGCCGACGGCGGTCTTTACACCGTGGAAGTAGATAAATACTACCCGAACGACTATGGTCTGTATAACATGGCCGGCAACGTAAGCGAGTGGACCGAAACGACTTACTTCGGTAACGCCTATCAGAACGTAGCCGACATCAACCCGGATATCAACTATAAGATCCGCGAAAGCGACCCGCAATGGATGCGCCGCAAAGTGGTTCGGGGCGGCTCCTGGAGAGATGTGGCCTACTACCTCCAAAACGGCACCCGTGACTGGGAATATGCCGACACTGCGAAGGCTTATATTGGTTTCCGCTGCGTGTATCAGCAGATTGCCCCGGCCCTCACCAACCGCCGCTAAGAACAAATTTCCTCTATACCCCCAACCCCATCTACATTAATAGACCATGAAGTCAATTGCGCTGTTTTTTGAAACAAAGTCCGGCAAATACATCAAAAACCTGATCATCGGTTTGGGTGCTTCGGTGGTATTGATTGGTGCCCTGGCCAAGATCCAACACTGGTCGTGGGCAGGTCCGGCCCTCACCATCGGGATGCTGACCGAGGCTTTCATCTTTGCCCTGCTGGGCATTCTGCCGCCCCAAAAAGACTACTACTGGGAGCGTTACTATCCAAACCTGGATCAGAATCCGAAAGTAGAAGCTTACCGTAAAGGTGTGAAAACCGTGAACGTAGATATTACCGCCGGTGCACTCAACGCTGCCTCCGGGCCGCAAGTTACCGGCGCGACCGGCGCGCTCGACCGGATGCTCGAAGAAGCCCATATCACGCCGGCCAACCTGAAGCGACTGAATGAAAACTTTGCCCGCTTTGGACAAACCGTAGAAGGTATGCGCGATATCACCGACGTAACTGTGGCTACCGGTGCTTACACTACGGCCGCACAGGAAACCGCTGCTACGCTCAACGAGCTGCGCACCACTTTTGCCGGCGCTTCCCAGACGATGAGCTCTTTCAATGCTGCTGCCGAAGACACGGCCCGCTTCCATGAGCAGGTAAACGTGCTCAGCCGCAACCTCGGCTCGCTCAATCAGATCTATGAAGTGGAGCTGCAGGATGCTAACAACCACCTGAAAGCCATGAATAAATTCTACGGCAACCTGGTGAATGCTTCTGAAGCCATGGCCGACTCGGCCGCCGATGCGCAGGCTGCCAAAGAGCAAATGGGCCGTCTGGCAAACAACCTGAGCAGCCTCAATACGATCTACGGCAACATGCTCGGCGCTATGCAGGGCCGCTAATTCCGGAACAGAAAAGCCGTCTTTCAAACAGCTACTTATTCCCCGGGCCCACTTTCCCCTAATCCCTTAGTTTAAAAAGAAAAATCCCCTCAGGATGGCACTACCTAAAGAGCCGCGGCAGTTGATGATTAACCTGATGTACCTGGTACTGACGGCCATGCTCGCCCTGAACGTGTCCTCTGAAATTCTGCACGCTTTTAAGACCATTAACGACAGCATTACGCATTCCAACGAGTCGATTCAAAGTAAGAACAACGAGCTGTACATGAGCCTGGAGGCTAATGCACAGCTGCCGGAAGCACGCGACCGCGTGCGTCCTTTCAACGAAAAGGCAATCGAGGTGAAGGCAGAGGCGGATAAAATGGTTACTTATCTGGAAGACTGGAAGAAGAAAGTAATCACGGCAGCAGGCGGCTATACGTCAACAGGCGAAATCAAAGCAGAATCAGACATCGACGCTTCTACCCGGCTGCTCGTGGAGCAAAAGGGCGGCAACGACATCAAGCAGCGAATTGCTACGCTGCGCAACTATATGCTCGACCGGGTAAACCCAGAGGTGCGCGCAGAGTTTGAAAAAGACCTGCCCCTGCGCATTGACGAGCCGACTAAATCGGACAACAACCCGCAGGCAGACTGGTCTACCGCCAACTTCTACAACATGCCGGTGATGGGGGCCGTTACCCTGTTCAGCAAAATGCAGAACGACGTACGCAACTCCGAAGCGGCAATCATCAACCAGCTGACCCGCGAGTCGAGCGCCAAGACGATCAAGTTTGACGAGATCATCGCCCTTGGGCTTTCCAAAACCTCTTATGCTCTGCAAGGCCAGAAAGTGGAAGGCAACATCATGATCGCGGCTTATAACAAAAGCGTTACGCCCCGCATCAGCGTTTCCTCCGGACGGGTCAGCCAGGTGAAAGACGGTATTGGCTACTGGGAAACGACTGCCTCCGGCGTCGGTCTGCAAACCGTTCGGGGCACCGTATCTCTCGACTTCGACGGCAAAACCCAAACGCGTCCTTTTGAGTTTCAGTATATGGTCGGTACTGCCGGTGCTGCCCTGCAACTCGATTCCATGAATGTGGTATATGCCGGTCTGCCCAACCCGATCTCGGTATCGGCAGCAGGCTACAACATGGAAGATGTTTCCGTGAGCATCCCCGGTGCCGAACTGACCAACACCGGTAAAGGCCGCTACGTGCTCAACGTATCGCCCAATACCCGCTCGGTATTGGCTTCTATCAACGTCCGCTCCGGCGGCGCTGTCAAAACCATCGCTACGCACCCGATCCGGGTGAAGCGCATTCCGAACCCGGAAGCCCAGGTGGGCGGACAAACGCAGGGCTTTATGTCCTCAGCAGCCTTCCGCGCCCAGCTCGGGGTGGTTTCGGAACTGAAAGACTTTTTGTTCAACGTACGCAGCCAGGTCGTCAGCTACCAGTTCTCCATGGCGAAGAAAAGAAGCACCGACGTGTCTGCACCCATAACCGTTAACAGTGCGCTGTTCTCCGCCAACGAGCAGGTCGAGCAGATGATCCGCGATGCCCGGCCCGGCGACCGTATCTTTATCGATGAAGTACGGGCGAAGCTTCCCGACGGCTCGGTTCGTAAGATCAACCCGGTTATGCTGACCCTGAACTAATTTTATCTCTCCCACTAGCTTTCTTTTTCCGGACAATGAACGTCAAAATAATGTTTAAATCGGTTGCCTTTACCTGTGCTTTTCTGGCCGTCGGTTTAGCGTATGCGCAGCAGCCTATCATCAACGACAACGCCCAGATTCAGAACCCGACCGCCGGTGAAGCTGTTACCACGGGCTGGAAACCCTCTCTGGTGCGCGACGGCGTGATCGACCGGGTGCCGCACGTCACCCGCGTGATTCCCTGGTCGCCGATTCGCGAAAACGATGTACTCTGGAAAAAACGCGTGTGGCGTGAGATCGATGTTCGCGAAAAGCAAAACCTTGCTTTCCGCTATCCCGGTGATGAATACACCGGCGGCGGCTACTTTATCGAGATCCTCATGGACGCGGTGAAGAAAGGTAAAATCAAAGCTTACTCCGCCTTCAACGATGATCGTTTCACCACAGCCCTTTCCAAAGAGCAGATCATGGAATCGCTTGTTGGAACCGCTGATACCAACTACGTAACCGACCCGATTACCGGCGAAACGAAGATCAGCATCACCAACCGCGACTTCGATCCGGATGTGGTGATTAAATACCGCATTAAAGAAGACTGGATCATGGACCGCAACACCGGCCGCATGGTGGTCCGCATCATCGGTCTGGCACCGGTACGCAATGTAATGGACCAAAACACGGGCCTTTCCCGCGGTACCCAGCCGATGTTCTGGCTGTATTTTCCGGAAATCCGCGAGACCATCGCGCAGTATGAAGTCTTCAACCCGGAAAACGATGTGGCCCGCATGAACTGGGATGAGTTCTTCGAAAACCGCTGGTTCGCTTCCCGCATCACCAAGGTGAGCAACGGCTTTGGAGAAGACATCAGCCAGCAGACGCCCGGTGGCATGGAAGCGCTCTACCGCGCTCAACGCCTCTCCGAAGAACTGTTCAACAAAGAGCATGATATGTGGGTGTATTAATCCACTCCAAAAGCTGCTTTACACGTAAGACCGGATTGTCTCAGACACTCCGGTCTTTTTTTTGCAGAAAAAGACCGCCCCAAACCGCTTTCTGAACGGAGCCGCTATCTTTGGCGCCTTTCCCGCGCTGCCTTATGCCCCACGTCGAAGTCTGCCTTTCGCCCGCTCTGCTCAATCTCTACGATACCCGCGACAAAAACGTTGTCATCATCGATGTTTTCCGGGCCACCTCTACCATCGCGGCAGCGCTCCACAACGGCGCACGGGAGATTGTTCCGGTCGCTACCATCAGCGAAGCGGTGCGCCTCGGGCAGGCCATCCCGGATAGCATCACGGCCGGCGAGCGCGACGGACAGATTGCACCCGGCCTCCAACACGGTAACTCGCCTTCTGAATATCCACGCGATTTTGTGGAAGGGAAAACCCTCGTGCTGACCACCACCAACGGCACCCGGCTGCTGCACATGATCCAGGGAGCACACCGCATCCTGACGGGCGCTTTCCTCAACCTCTCGGCCGTTTCAGAGTACCTCCTGCGCAGCGATAAAGACGTGCTGCTGGGCTGCGCGGCCTGGAAAGATAAGTTTAACCTCGAAGACACCCTGCTGGCCGGTGAAGTGGCCCGCCGCCTCCTGGCCGAACGCTTTGTAACCACCGACGACAGCACCCGCTGCGCGGTGCAAATGGCCCAAACCGTGGACGGTGATTATCTGGGCTTTCTGCGCGGCTCTTCGCATTATCAGCGCCTTTCTGCCCTCGGCCTCAGCGCCGATATGGATTATTGCGCCACGCCCGACCTGCACCCGGTCGTGCCGGTGCTCAGCGGACAGGCACTCGTGGCCGGCTAAAAAATGCTGGCTGTCCGAAAGCCCCCGCAGCGCCCCTCTTTTCCGGAAAATTTCCGGAATTGTAACCTTCTGAAAGCCCTTCAGCAGCTCGTTTCTTTCCTATGAATATACTGTTTGTCAATACCGGGCGGATGGACTACAGCCAGGATATTCTGTATGCCGGACTGCGTGCATCGACGGGCATTGGGCTGTATGAGTATCCGTTCCATAAACAGTATCACTTACCGCTGAAGCCGTACCCGAGGAATCTGGGCTATGTGAAAACCGATCCGGTCGCGGCTTTTTTCCGGAAAATTCCCTGGGACGACATACACGTCGTGGTGCTGGCTGCCTGCAATCCGGTGGTCCTGCGCCACTACGAAGCCATTGCAGACCGGTTGCCGCGCGGCCATCGGCTGGTTTTTGTGGATGGGGGCGACCGGCCGGCCGTTGGAGGCGACTTCGAGCGGCTGGGCGGAACGGAAGATTTCCGGAAATTCTCCGCCAGATACAACATCGATCTGGTCTTTAAGCGGGAAATGCTTATCGGGGAATCCTATCCGGAAAACTGCCGGCCTTTTCCTTTCGGATTTAATACCCGGCGCCTGCAGGGCCTGCAACCGGTAGAGAAGAAATACGACGTTTCCTTCTGGGCGGTGGAAAGCGACCCGGTGCGGACGCGCGCGCTGGAGCTGCTGGAAGACCGGTTTGACTGCCGCGAAAACGGAACGGTGCGCAATCAGGTTTTCCGGAAATACAAACGCAAGGGTGCCTTCTACCTGGAAGAGCTGCGTGCCTGCCGCGTGGTGCTCAATTTCCGGGGTTCCGGCTGGGATACGCTCCGCTATTGGGAAACGCCGGCAGTGGGCAGCTTTATGGTCAGCCAGCGGCCGGGCATTGTCATTCCAAACGATTTCGTACCGGGGACGCACATCGCCGTGATCGACCGTCCGGAGGAAGTGGTGGAAGTGTGTCGCTACTATCTGGAGCATCCGCAGGAGCGCGAAAGCATGGCAGCGGCGGCGCATCAGCACCTGCTGCGCCATCACTCCGAAACAGCCCGTGCCCGCTCCTTTCTCGCAGCGATACGGGACGCTTTCGGGTAAATCACTTCATTTGCTGCATCTGGATCAGCTTGTGATACTCACCTTTCCGGGCGAGGAGGGTGTCATGCGTGCCCCGCTCGATGATCCGGCCTTTTTCCAGCACGATAATCTCGTCGGCATTTTGCACGGTGGAAAGGCGGTGCGCAATCACAATGCTCGTGCGGCTGTGCATCAGCCGGTTGATGGCCTCCTGCACGGTGCGCTCGCTGTAGGTATCAAGGGAAGAGGTGGCTTCGTCGAGAATCAGGATGGGCGGGTTCTTAAGCACCGCGCGGGCAATGGTGATGCGCTGCCTTTCGCCACCGCTCAGCCGGTTGCCCCGGTCGCCGGCCCCGGTTTGCAGCCCGTCTTTTTTGTTGTGGATGAAATTTCCGGCATGGGCCACCTCGATGGCGTCTTCTACTTCCTGCGGCGTGCTGCCCGGCTTGCCGAGTGCAATATTGGCCAGCAGGGTATCGTTGAAAAGAATCGGATCCTGATTGACAATGCCAATCAGCTCGCGCAGATCCGTGATTACATAGTCCCGGATATCTACCCCGTCGAGCAGGATGCGGCCTGCGCTCACGTCGTAGAAGCGGGGGATCAGATCCACCAGCGTTGATTTTCCGGCGCCGCTGGCGCCCACCAGGGCCACCGTTTTGCCTTTCTCGATCCGCAGGTTGATATCAGTGAGGATCGGCGTGGATCCATAGCTAAACGAGACATTCTCGAAGACCAGATCGCGCTCAAAGGCGGTTACCGGTCGGGCGTCTGCCTTTTGTGCAATCGGGTTGGGCTGGGCCAGGATATGATCGATGCGCACCAGGGCCGCTTCTCCTTTCCGAATGGCCATAAAAGCCGACGAAAGATTCTTGAAAGGGTTGATCACCTGCGAGAGCATCGCGATAAAGGTGAAAAGCCACTCCGGCGAGGTTTGCTGTTTGAAGATGAGGTTGCCGCCATACCAGAGGACCACTCCAACGATGATAATGCCCATGGTTTCGGAGAGCGGGGAGCCCAGTTCACGACGATAGGCAATGCCATTGCGGATGCGAAACTCGTTTTCGTTGATCTGGTCAAAACGGGCTTTTTGCTGCCCTTCGGCGTTAAAGGATTTCACCACCCGCATCCCGGCAATCGTCTCATCCATCACCCCCAGCATCCGGGCAGTTTCTTCCTGCACCGCATTGGAATGGCGGCGCAGCGACCGGCCAATCCGACCGATCAGCGCGGCCACCGGCAGCATCAGGATCAGAAAAAGTGTCATCCGCGCGTTGATGATGACGAGCGAAGTGATAAAAAAGATGATGGTAAAGGCTTCCTTGATGAAAACTTCCAGCGTAGAGACGATCGACTGCTGCACCTCGTTGACGTCGTTGGTCATCCGGGAGATCAGGTCGCCTTTGTTTTCCTCGGTAAAGAAACCAATCGGCAGGGCCAGAATCTTGCTGAACAAATCTTCGCGCAGCCGCTTGATGACGGCGTTGCGAATGGGGTTGAGCAGGCACAGCGACAGATAGATAAACAGGTTTTTCAGGATAGAAAACCCGATGATAACGCCAATGAGAATGGCCAGCGTTGCAACCTTGTCGTAGCGAAGGATCAGACTGTTGGTGTAGGCCGTGATCTGCCCCAGGATACCGCTGCCGCCCGCCGGCTCGAAGGTGCTGGTTCCGGAAAAAAGCACCTGGAGGGAGGGGGCCAGCATGGCCAGCGAGAAAGCAGAAAAAACAATCTGCAGGATAACGGTAATGAAATACAGAACAACCTGTGTCTTGTATTCTTTGATATAGCCGAGAATCTTCGAAAGACCTTTCATCTATAGTGCCTTAGCCTCTTTCAATCGTGTAGGTTACGGATCCGTCTCTGGCATCTTTGAGCTGGATGCCTGCCTCCAGCAGCCGGTCGCGGATGGCGTCGGACGTAGCAAAATCCTTACGAATCTTCGCGTCTTTGCGGATGTCGATGAGCACGCTCAAAACCTTGTCCAGGGCGTCGTTGTCGTCGCTTTGGGTCATGGCCTGCAGGCCCAGAATGTCTTCCATAAAAGTGTGGAAAGTTTCCTTTAAAAGCGAGAGTGTTTTTCCGGAAATGCTGCCCTCCGGCAGTTGTCCGCCTTTCAATCCGTTGATTACCGGGGCCAGTTCAAACAGATTGGCAATGACTTTCGCCGTGTTGAAGTCATCGTTCATAAAATCCGTCATCTCGGTGCAGCGCTGTTCGGTTTCGGCATCCATCGTGCCGGTTGCCGCGTCGGTATGCAGCGTCCGGAGGGTTTCATAGGCTTCCCAAAGGCGCTTCAGGGCCCGCTCGCTTCCCTGCAGGGCTTCGTTGGAAAAGTCCAGCGTGCTGCGGTAGTGGGTTTGCAGGATGTAAAAGCGCACCACCATCGGATGGTAGGCCTGCTCCAGAATCGGATGATTTCCGGAAAAAAGTTCGGTGAGCTTGATGACGTTGTTGTAGCTCTTGCCCATCTTCTTGCCGTTGATGGTTATCATGTTGTTGTGCATCCAGTATTTCACCGGTGCGTGGCCGTGGGCAATGGTGCTTTGGGCAATCTCCGATTCGTGGTGGGGAAATTGCAGGTCCATGCCGCCGCCGTGGATGTCGAAGAAATCGCCGAGATATTTGGCGCTCATGGCCGAGCACTCGATGTGCCAGCCCGGAAAACCTTCGCCCCAGGGCGAGGGCCAGCGCTGAATGTGCTGTGGCGGTGCGGCTTTCCAAAGGGCAAAATCCACTTTCTCGCGCTTCTCGTCCTGGCCTTCCAGCTCGCGGGTGGTTTCCAGCAAGTCTTCCAGAATTCTTCCGGAAAGGGTGCCATAAGGGTGGTGCGCCGCGTATTTTTTGACATCAAAATACACACTTCCGGCCACCTCATAGGCATAGCCTTCTTCCATGATTTTCTCAATCATGGCAATCTGCTCGGTGATGTGGCCGGTGGCCGTCGGTTCAATATTGGGTTCCAGTGTGTTGAAAAGGCGCATGCCTTCCCGGAACAGGCTGGTGTATTTATGGGCCAGTTCCATCGGTTCGAGCTTTTCGAGCCGGGCTTTTTCGCCTACTTTGTCTACTGCATCTCTGCCTTCTTCTTCAAAGTGGCCGGCATCGGTAATGTTGCGTACGTAGCGGACTTTATTGCCCAGATGGGTCAGCCAGCGGGCCACCACATCGAAGGTGATATAGGGCCGGGCGTGGCCCAGGTGGCTTTCGCCGCTCACCGTTGGGCCGCAGACATACAATCCCACATATCCGGGCGTGATCGGCTCAAAAGTTTCTTTTTGTCGGGTATAAGAGTTGTAGAGTTGCATGGTGGTAGTTGGAAGCCCTTCGTGCTATTGGAGCGATGCGTTGGAAGTGTTGGAGCCTTCGGCGTTGGTCAGGGAGGCGGATATTTCCGGAAAACGAAGCGTTGATTGGGGAAAACCTGCGCTGCTTTTAGCGATTTTGGGATTTGTAAAAAAGGTCCTTTTTGCAGCGGGACTTCTTTCTTTTTTAAAAGCGGTGCAAAGGTCGGTTTTTGTGCGAAGAAGTTTCGCAGTCAAATTTTCCCCTTCAGACAGAGCGAGAAACGCGCAGCTTTCTACCGGTTTGCGGTCTTCAGTTCAAAAGTGGCCAGCACCGGGTTGTGGTCGGAAAGGGAAGTGCGGAAGGTCTTGAAATCCACACAGCGGAAAGCCTCCGTATCATAAAAGATATGATCAATGCGCAGGGTAGGGGAGATGCGGTTATAGGTGCGACCAAACGGCTTTCCGTAGTCGGCAAAGGCATCACCCCGGCGCCCCCGGATGGTGTTGTAGGCATACGATCCGGGCATGTCGTTGAGATCGCCGCAAACGATAAGCGGGTACGGGCTTTCGGCCAGGATACCGGCCACGCTGTCGGCCTGCCTGGCCCGCCGCTGAAACGGCCCGATGGCACGGCTCATAAACTTGCGTGTCATCTGGTAGCTGTTCTTCACGCCGGGCAACGACTTTTTTGCCGCGTCGATCTCGGCTTTGTCCTGATCGCCCAGGCCCACCGATTCCAGGTGCAGGGTAACGATGCGAATTTTGGTCATGGAGTCGAGGCTCACATCGCTTTGCAGCAGGTTGATGTTTTTGGCAATCCAGCGCTCTTCAATGGCGCTCACCGGCAGTTTCGAAAACAACCCCATACCGATATATACCTTAGAACCAATGGTATTGTCCCAGACAAACCGGAAATCCCGGAAACCGCCTTCGGTCAGAAAGGTTTCAGAATGCGGCTTCAGGACATCGCCGTAGTTGGTGTAGAACTCTACCAGGCACACCACATCCGGATCCTGTTCTTTAATGAATTGCAGCATCTTGCGGGGTACCGACTTGTCTTCCGGCAGGTCATAGATGCCCAGCCCGTGTACATTCCAGAGCAGCACTTTAATCTGCGGGCGGGTGGCCAGCGACTGTGCCGGCCAGCGCAGGGGATTGCCTACAACCGCATTGATCACGGGGAAGGCTGCCACCAGTGCAATGAGCGGCAGGGCCGCCCGCAACAGGTGGCGCCGGAACACCAGATACAGCAGCAGCAACAGGTTGAGGAGGGCCGCTGCGGCGGTGGTAAAAGGAAAAAACGCCAATAGCGGTTGCTCCTCCGGGCTGGTGAGCGCGGCCAACTGACAGCCGATAAGCCACAACGCTGCCAGCAGGGCAAAAAGCCATCTGAAAACCTCCAGACTTATTGGCTTCCACCGGCGTGCCGGTCGCGGTTCCAGTAGCGACATTTAGATATTTTCCCCTGCGTTTTTAAGAAAGTCTTTTTCTTCCTGCGACAGAGAACCATATCCTTTGTCATGGATCTTTTCCAGTAAGGCATCCACCCGCTCCTGCGGCCGCAGCACCCGGGTGCCTTTTTGTTGCGTAGTCCGGTACACCCCGCTGTTGCGGCCCGGCGACGGCATGTGATTCGCAGCCCGCATCCGGTGTTCACCGATTCCGGAAAAAAGGTTATACACCCGGTCCCCGAGGCTAAATCCCCTGCGCAGCAGCACTACCGAGAGCACCCCGGCCAGCGCCCCGCCTGCGAGCCAGCCGATGCCGGCTGCGCCCGGTACTGCGCCCACAAAGTTGAGCAGCACAAAAATGGTCAGCACCACCTTGATGGAAAGTGAGAAGGTAGGCGTTACCCAAAAACGATAGGCCGGTGCAAACATGAAAGCGGCGGCGGCCAGTGCCATTACGCCCGCACCGGAACCAATCAGATACACCGGTGCTGCCACGCCGGGGATAAACTGCACCAGTAGGGCGATCAATCCGCCGAGCAGGTTGCCCGCGATAAAAACCGGGATGACCTGCCGGTAACCGGTCAGCATTTGCAGCACGCTGCCCCACACATAAATCCAGATGGCCGTGCCCAGCCAGTTCATAAAACCGGTATGGAACAAGCCGTAGGTAAGCAGCGTCCAGGCCTTGGCAGGAAAAGCACCCAGCGGCGGCAGGGCGAGATAGTTCAGAATCTCGGACACCGCCACCGGATATTGATAGCGCCCAAACGCCTGAAAACACACCGCCGTAAAGAAAAAGGCGACAAAGCACACGCCGGTAGCGAGAATGAGGTGCACCACCGCATTCTGCTGATAGGAAGGCAGAAAAGGACGTGAAAAAGTACGGGGAGTAGTCCTGTTCATTGGAATAAGAAGCTTTTTTTTAGGAATGACGATTGGGCCGCATGCCCCAGAGCCGCAGCAGGATATAGCCGAAGAGCATCCCGCCCAGGTGGGCAAAATGCGCTACGTTGTCGCCGGGGTTGGCCCGGATGCCGGAATAAAGTTCGAATGCAGCGTAGAAGATAACAAACCACTTCGCCTTAATGGGCACCAGAAAGTAGAAATACAACAACATGTTGGGAAACAGATAGCCGAAGGCCAGCAAGATCCCGAAGACGGCGCCCGAAGCGCCGACCGTAGCCTGATCAAAAAGGCCGTCGTAGTGCTTCCCCGAAGACGGGTCGGTCAGCCCGTAAAGCGATTGCTGCAGCAGGTTAATAGCATCGGTCCGGAAGGCGCCCGCGCCGGGGTCTGACTGCCAGTTCAGGTTGAGCTGTTGAAAAACCGGAATGCCCTGCCAGTCGTTTTGCTGCAAAAGCCGGTTAAACTGATCGGCGGTCGGGTTGTGATAGAAAGCCATCACATTCTGCTCCGTTACATGAAAATTATAACCCAGCACGGCCAGGTGCAGGGCGGCAGCACCGAGGCCGCAGATAAAATAGAAGGTGAGGAAGCGCTTGGCACCCCAGATGTTTTCGAGAATGGAGCCAAACATCCACAAGGCAAACATGTTGAAAAACAAGTGCATCAGCGTCGCATTGAGGCTATAAGCGTTGCCGTGCATAAACATATGCGTGACGTATTGCCAAGGCCGGAAATAATACGATTTCCAGTAGTGCAGACCGAGGTAATCGGCCAGATCTATGCCCCGGTTGGCCAGCACGATCTGCAGGCCGGCCATGAGCACATTGATGATAATGATGTTTTTAACGACGGGTGGCAGAACCTGAAAACCGCCGGGACGGGCACTGGAAGACATGGATCGAAAACGAAAAAAAACGGAAGAGGAGAGATGCAAAAAACCGCTTGCAGGCTGTATAAAAGCAATACCAGTACAGCAGGCCATGAGCGGAGATTTCGCCTTGGAGGAAAGGATAAAATTAGGCTGCACCGGGCCGAAGAACGCACGGCAAAAAATCGGGTTGTCGTTTTGCAGAAATATTGTACTTTTGCCGTCCTTAATAAATTAAATACGCTCTTGCCGAAGGGCGGTTTTTCTGCCTAACGATTATGAAACGTACGTTCCAACCTTCCCGCCGCAGCCGTAAAAGTGTCCATGGCTTCCGTAAGCGTATGCAAACGGCCAATGGCCGCAAAGTGCTGGCTTCGCGCCGTGCCAAAGGCCGCCACAAGCTCTCTGTATCCGACGAGCGTCGCCTGAAGTAATAGCCTTCGCGCCTGCTCTTATGCGGAACACGCTGGGCGCTACAGAGCGTCTGAAGCGCGAAAAAGACTTAAATGCGCTTTTCCGGTCCGGAAAGGCGCATTCTCTTTTCCCCCTGCGCGCCGTTTTTCGACTGGCTGACCGGCCTGCCGGTGAAGCGTCGCCGGTGCGCATCTGTGTATCGGCACCCAAAAAAAAATTTAAACGGGCACACGATCGCAACCGGATCAAGCGCCTCCTGCGCGAAGCCTGGCGTTGCCGGAAAGGCCCGGTCTACGCCGCCGTTCCGGAAGGCAAACAACTACACCTGATGCTTATCTTTTCCGGAAAAACGACCCCCGGGCTGCCCGAAATTGCAGCGGCTGTCGGAAAGGTGATCCCGGTACTGGAGCAGTTTCTGGCGCTGCCGGCAGACCCGCCGCCCTTAAAATGATTTCCCGGTTTTTCTCTTTTATCCTGCTGGGGCTGGTGCGTTTTTACCAGCTCGGTATTTCGCCTTTTCTGGGCAGCAACTGCCGCTACACGCCCACGTGCAGCAGTTATATGATGGAGGCTATCCGGAAATATGGCCCGCTGAAGGGGCTGGGGCTGGGGCTGAAACGCATTGGGCGGTGCCGGCCCGGCGGCGGCAGTGGGTATGACCCGGTGCCGTGAGGAAAGAATTTCCGGAAACAGGCCTGTATTTTCCGGAAAGGGAGAAGCCAATCGGGCGGATACCGGCCGATTTTTACAATGCCGTATCAGAGCGCATTCTGTTTGCGGTAGCCGTGCATCAAACAGAATGTTGGTTCCAGCCGGCCTATTTTTCCAACGATAAAAAAAAGGCAGGCCATCCAAAAAGCTGCATTGAACATTTAAACAAGCAACCGGCCAAAGCCAACGAAGGCTTTTATATTGACGGAAAAAAGCTGGAAGATTACCGGAAATTGTGTCGCCATTTCAAAAAGAAAAAAGACCTTCTGGTGTTTGGCAAGCTCAACTAAAGCCTGGGAATCTTTATCGGGGAGTTGGCAAAACTACCCCAAACACCCCCGGAACCGGATGCAACCGAATTGGTGTAAGGCGAAAACGAACGTAGGACTTTAAAACAAAAAAAGGCACGCCCAACGGGCGCACCTTTCTTGATTTAATTTTAAAAAAGAAACTTACAGCTGGTTATACACCGTGGCGTCTACCGCACGGGTAATGCCAAAGAACTGGAAGGTTTTCTGGCGATAGTTCTTTTTAAGATAGGCATCGGTGTCACCTTCTTCCGGAACGCTGATCCAGTCGTTACCCCGCTTCCAGCGATATACGGCAACCGTGTTGGGTCCCCGGCGGACGAGTGCATAAAATTGAAGTTTTTTGTTGGTGTAGCCCATCTTCATCATCTGATCGTCGGTGTATTCGTCTTCGGCGATCGAAACCTGATCTTTGGTAACGGGGTTAAACCAGGAATAAACGGCTACGCGGCCTTCGCCGGGCGTTTTATAGGCCGTGAAAAGCGGTGTTTTATCTTTCCAGCCCCAGTACAGCAGCTGGCCTTCCTGATACTCATTGTCTGCTACGGTCACATAATTGTTGTCCGCTTTATTGAGCCACCGGTTTACGGTTACCAGATCGGAGTTATCCTGCGCCAGGGCAGTGCTGCCTACGGAAGCAACGAGGGCAGCCGCAAGAACGAAGGTTTTTTTCATTGGGGGACGATTCTTAGGAAATGGGGCAATAACAGCGCCAAAATACTGTAAAATATTTGGGCTTTGCAAGAGCCGGGTTAAAAATTTTTGAAACGCACGCATTATATCCTTCTTCCCAACGCTTGGAAAACGGGTTTAACGTACCTTCGGCCCCCGCAAATTTCCGGAAATGCAGGGGCTTTAAGACTGATATCAGTCCTGATCGTTTAATTTGATAAAGCTGCCCGCTACCGGAACCGGCGTAATTTCTTTCTTATCCAATGATTGGTTTCCTTTCCAAAATTTTCGGTGGCTCCAAGTCTGAAAAAGACATGAAGCCGATCCGCCCGCTCGTCGAGCAGATTAACCAACACTACCAGCAATACGCTTCGCTGTCGCACGACGCGCTGCGCGGCAAAACTGCCGAGTTTCGCCAGCGCATCGCCGATTATCTCGCCGAAACCGACACGGCCATTGCCACCGCGCAGGCCGAAGCCGGCGACAGCGCCACGGCACAGGCACAATACGCCGCTATCGACAAGCTGCGCAAAGAACGCAACTCCAAGATTGAGGAAATCCTGAAAGAAATCCTGCCCGAAGCTTTTGCTGTGGTAAAAGAAACAGCACGCCGTTTCACCGAAAACACCGAAATCGAAGTGGCAGCCACCGAGCTCGACCGGATGCTGGCCTCGCAACGCAATAATATCCGCATCGAAGGCGACAAGGCTTTCTATGCCAACACCTGGGAGGCCGCCGGCAACACCGTGGTCTGGAATATGGTGCACTACGATGTGCAGCTCATCGGTGGTATCGTGCTCCACGAAGGCAAGATTGCCGAAATGGCGACCGGGGAAGGTAAAACCCTTGTTTCCACCCTGCCCGCTTACCTCAATGCCCTGGCCGGTGAAGGCGTCCACATCGTGACGGTGAACGACTACCTCGCCCGACGCGACCAGGAATGGAACGGTCCGCTGTTTGAATTCCTCGGCCTCACCACCGATTGCATCGACAAGCACCAGCCCAACTCGCCGCAGCGCCGCAACGCCTACCTGGCCGATATTACTTACGGCACCAACAACGAATTCGGCTTCGACTACCTGCGCGATAATATGGTGCACCACCCGTCGGAGAAAGTGCAGCGCGCTCACCACTACGCCATGGTGGATGAGGTGGACTCCGTGCTGGTGGATGATGCCCGGACGCCGCTCATTATTTCCGGACCCGTGGCCCGTGGCGAAGAGCAGCAGTTTCATGCCCTGAAGCCCCGCATCGAAGCGCTCGTAGAAGCGCAGCGCCGTGTGGTGAACCAAAGCATTGCCGAAGCCAAAAAACTGTTTGGCGAAGGCAAAACTGATAAAGAAACCGGCGGCCTGGCCCTCTACCGCGCGCAGCGTGGCCTGCCCAAATCTTCTGCCCTCATCAAGCTGCTGAGCGAGGAAGGCGTGCGGCAGATCCTGCAAAAAACCGAGAACTACTACCTCGGCGAGCAACAGCGCCATATGCCGAAGGTAACCGCCGGATTGTATTTCTCTATTGACGAGAAAAACAACAGCGTAGACCTGACCGAAAAAGGTATTGAGCTGATTACCGGCAACGGCGAAGACCCGAATTTCTTTATCCTGCCCGATATTTCTACCGGCCTGCATACTATTGACACCGATGCGAGCCTTTCGCCGGAAGAAAAAGCGCAGCACAAGGATGCCCTGCTTCAGGATTACGCCGTTAAAACCGACCGTATTCACTCGGTGCAGCAGCTCCTGAAAGCCTACACCTTGTTTGAGAAAGACGACGAGTATGTGGTGATGGACGGAAAAGTCTTGATTGTGGATGAGCAAACCGGCCGGATCATGGACGGTCGCCGCTACTCCGACGGACTTCACCAGGCCATTGAAGCCAAGGAAAATGTGCAGGTAGAAGCCGCTACGCAAACCTTCGCTACCATTACGCTGCAAAACTTTTTCCGGATGTACCACAAGCTTTCGGGCATGACCGGTACCGCCGAAACCGAAGCGGGTGAGTTCTGGCAGATCTACAAGCTGGACGTGGTTTCCATTCCGACCAACCGACCCATTGCCCGCAACGACCAGCAGGATTTGGTGTATAAAACCAAGCGGGAAAAATACAAGGCGGTGATCGACGAAATCCTGACCATGCGCGACGCCGGTCGGCCCGTGCTGGTGGGTACTACGTCTGTAGAAGTTTCCGAGTTGCTGGGCCGGATGCTGCAACAACAAAAGATTACGCATAACGTCCTCAACGCCAAGCAACACGCCAAAGAAGCCCAGATTGTAGCCGAAGCAGGCCTGCCGGGCGCCGTCACCATTGCCACCAACATGGCCGGTCGCGGTACCGACATCAAGCTGGGCCCCGGCGTGAAAGAAGCGGGTGGATTGGCCATTATCGGCACCGAGCGCCACGACAGCCGCCGGGTAGACCGCCAGTTGCGCGGTCGGGCGGGCCGGCAGGGCGATCCGGGTTCGTCCCAGTTTTTTGTGAGTCTGGAAGACGATCTGATGCGTCTGTTCGGATCCGAGCGCATTGCTTCGCTGATGGATAAAATGGGCCACAAAGAAGGCGAGGTGCTGCAACACTCCATGATTACCCGCAGCATCGAGCGCGCCCAGAAGAAAGTAGAAGAAAACAACTTCGGCATCCGCAAGCGCCTCCTCGAGTATGACGACGTGATGAACGCGCAGCGCAAAGGCATCTACGAACGCCGCAACCACGCCCTGTATGGCGACCGCCTTGCGCTTGATATTGACCAGGCGATGTACCACGTGTGCGAAGACCTCGCTGCACAGGCCGAAGGCACGCGCGACTACGAAGGCTTTAAGCTGCTTACTGCGCAGCTGCTGGCCATTGAGCCGCAGATCGACGAAGCCAGTTTTGCCAAAGCGAAGGCCGCCGAAATCGCCGAATCACTGTATCAGGATGCCCGCGACGTGTATGACCGCAAGTTTGAATCCCTGCGCGAAGGCATCCTGCCCACGCTGCAACAAATCCTTCAGGACAACGGCCCGCAGGTCGGCTCCATTGCCATTCCGTTTACCGATGGCATCCGGGGCATGCAGGTGGGTGTGGAGCTGAGCGAAGCCGTGGAACAGGAAGCCCGCCCGGTGGTAACTGCACTGGAAAAAGGCATTACGCTGGCGCTGATTGATGAAGGCTGGAAAGACCACCTGCGCGCCATGGATGACCTGCGCCACTCGGTGCAGACCGCGAGCTATGAGCAAAAAGACCCGCTTTTGATTTACAAGTTTGAAGCGTTCAAGCTGTATCAGCAAATGCTGCTGGATACCGACCGCACCATTGTTTCATTCCTGTTGCGCGCCGGCATCCCGATGCAGGAAGCACCGCAGGAAATGATGCAGCAGGAGCAGATTGGTGGAGAAGGCGCTTACGGCGATTACTATACCAACGAGGCCGAGATTGACGCCGCTGGTCAGGACTACGCCGCCAACGAGCAGGACTACTACAACCCGTCGCAGGTGCCGGAAACGAAGCGCGAGCCGGTAACCGTGGAGCCAAAAATCGGCCGAAACGACCCTTGTCCGTGTGGGTCGGGGAAGAAGTATAAGAACTGCCACGGGGCGTAATGCCCCTCCCCGGCCCTCCCCGAAGGGGAGGGAGAGGGCCCCTCCTTCGGAGGGGTTGGGGAGGCCGGAGCAGGGTGACAGCATAGTACTATTGGATTAAAATTTCCGGAAAAGGATGGGTTCAAAAACCTGTCCTTTTTTGTTTTGTGGAAAGGGGAGTAAGAGCTTCTCCTAAAAATGAGGGCTTGTGCAAAAAGTGCTTTTTCTCGTACGGTTCTTTTGTCACTGTAAGGCGCGTTTCACCTGCTGCCCACTCATCCCCTGTACCTTTTCTCGTACGGTTCTTTTGTCACCCCGGAACGGGGTCTATGAAGACGCAAGTCGTCAAGATCCCGTTCCGGGATGACACCACGAAGTAGCAGCGCAGCTAAAAGATGATGTCCGAAACAGCATCTTGCCGATTTTCTGGAAAGGTTTTAAATGCCCTTGCTCCGAAATCTAAAAGCGGTTGTTGAATTACAAGGAGATTCCTTAGTTTAGCACTCTAATTGTTTTAAAATATTGATTTGTGGAAGAGCATAGAAAGGACATTATACGCGTTGGCTCGGCAAGTTTGCAGAAAGTAAATAAGCACATTTCAATAGCGAAAAAGGTGCTGTTTGAGGATATTGCAGATGATTTCAATCGGGCGTTTTCCTTTTTAGAAGGTCTGGAGTATGGAGAAAAGAACTACTTGTACCTTCTTGAAAATGTAAGGACGCCTGATGAAAGGCTCTCGTTTACTTACTATAATAAAATAATTGGGAAAGGGCCGAAGGATTATAATTGTGCTTTCCATTTATTTAATATAGTTATTGGAAAGCGACCGACACACCTCATCAGCTATTTAGAGCGCGGAAAAGCAAGATGGAAACTGGGAGATTATCAAGGAGCCACTGATGACTATACCCAAGCGATTTCGCTGGCTCCTAAGTGTATACTTGCATATAGGGGCCGTGCTATGGCAAAGCGAGGTCTGGAGGATTATAAAGGTGCTATAAAAGACTGTAGAATACTTATTAAACTTAACCCGGATAATGGTGATGCTTATTTTCTGCGAGCTCAAATAAATGAAAGTTTAAACCGCTTTGAGGATGCTACAAACGACTACCATAAGGCTATAAGCCTTGATTACTTATCAGATGTGGCGTTCTCCCGCATTAAGTTCATAAGAAACAGAATGAACGACGATTTTGGATTGATAGGAGATTATACAAAAATTATTTCTTATCAACCATATAATCAATTCTACTACCATGAGCGTGGAAATGTGAAAAGTCGTCTTAGAGATTATTTGGGTGCCAAGATGGACTACGATAAGGCAATTGAAATAAGTGAATTAGAGAATCATGAAGGTTATAGTACCTATATGATATTGATGGCGGAAATTTATTTTGACCGTGGAAATATAAGAAGCGAGTTAGGCGACAATAAAGGTGCTGTTGAGGATTATGACAAATCTATTATAAACGGGACTCATGGTGTTGGTGCACATAATAATAGAGGTCTTGCAAAGTGGAAATTAGGAGATCATAAGGATGCAATCACTGATTTTAATAAAGCTATTGAGATAGATCCTACACATTATGATTCATATTATAACCGAGCTAATCTGAAAAGAGAAGTAATGGATTATTTGGGTGCATTGGAAGATTTTGACATATTTATTGAAAACAATAAATATGATAGTCGTGCTTACTTGTATCGTGGTAATGTCAAGTGTGACTTAGGGGATTACGAAGAGGCAATTCAAGATTTTGATATGGCCATTGAAATTGATGAGTGGTTTGTGCCTGCATATAAAAACAGAGCATGGGCAAAAAGGCAAATAGCAGATATAAAAGGAGCCGAGGAAGATGACCTTTTTGCGATTTTATCTGAACATTTGTCTAAGAGCTAATGCAAACCGAGGCCCTTTTTGAAAACATTGCTGACCACATCGCACGGGAAATTCACCAAGCGCAACACGCCGTTTTTGTAGCTGTCGCCTGGTTCACCAACCGTGCTTTATTAGACGCACTGGTGCAAAAAGCCGAGGCTGGCTGCGCTGTTTCCCTGTTGGTGTCCGATGATGCTATCAACCGGGGCAGCCGCGTGGATTTTGAACGGCTCAATACCGGAAATTCAAGGGTGTATTGGGTGGGCAACGGCGATACGGAACTGATGTACAACAAGTTTTGCGTGATAGACCGCAACACGGTTATCACCGGCTCCTACAACTGGAGCTACAAGGCCGAGAGCAACTTTGAGAACATTGTTATTACTAAAGATGACACCTTACTCGCCGGGCAGTTTATCGCCGAGTTCCGGGCAATTCTCAAGAAGTATTACCCGAAAGCACTTCCGGAAGAAACCGACTTTCCGATTGCTAAAATCATTCGGCGGCTGGAAATCCTGAAGAACTACATTCTTCTTGAGGAAACAGAAGACATCAGCAGCGAAGCGCGTAAGCTGAAAGCCTACGAATTCAACACCGACCTGGCTGAAATCAGCGCGGCGTTGCACACGCGGGCATACGCGGAAGCCGTTCGCAAAATCGGCATCTTCATTTCGCAACATCAGCAACTCTCTAAGTGGACCGACCCGGAAATTGCCGCGCTGAAACTGGAAATCAAAAATCTGGAAAACCAGCTCAGCGCCTACGACAACGAAAAGGCGGAACTGGAAAAAAACCTGTCCGATTTTCACTATCGCCACACGCAGGAACTAGGTGAGATTTTGTTGGAAATTCTAAGGCTGCGAAAGGTGAAATACCGCCACGACGAAGCGAAGTATCAGGAAGCCGAGCAGGACGAGCGGGAATATCGGGAAGAGGTAGAAACCGAGCGCGAAAGAGTGGTCTTTGAGCTTTCGGACGAAGAGAAGGCCGAATTGAAAAAGGCCTTCCGGAAAGCCACTACGCTTTGCCACCCCGACAAAGTAGCCGATTCGTTTAAGGAAGCCGCACAGAAGGTTTTTATAGAGCTTAAAACAGCTTATGACGCAAACAATCTGGAACTGGTTTCGCAGATTTTAGCAGAATTGGAGCGCGGCAATGGCTTTAAAACCAAGTCGGAAGCTGTTTCTGAGAAAAATGCTTTGCAGGTGGAGATTGGTAGTCTGCGCCGGAAAATTGAAGCCATTATCGCCGATATTATCGCGATCAAAGAAAGTGAGACATACGCGGAGATTACCGGAATTTCTGATTGGGATGCGTATTTTGGGCTTATGAAGGAAAAACTTGCAGCGGAATTGGCGTATTTGAAAAGCACTCTTGCAAAGCCTTCGGATAGCGTTGCAAGTTGATAGTATGATTGTTCCGTTCAGCAAATAATTCTTAAATCATTTTTGGGTTCTTCCTGGGTAAAGTAGCATATGGGAAGATGAACTGCGTTTCTGCTTCGCGGTCCCTTTCGGGAATGACAAAAGAATCCGGAATCATTCGGCCCGCTACCGGCCCAACCAAACCTATAAGGT
Organism: Bacteroidota bacterium; assembly: GCA_023392185.1. Classification (GTDB taxonomy): domain Bacteria; phylum Bacteroidota; class Bacteroidia; order Chitinophagales; family Chitinophagaceae; genus UBA1952. The sequence goes on along the minus strand of JAEVZP010000036.1, from coordinate 5,573 downwards.
TTCCAAAACCTTATAGGTTTTTCCGGAAATTTCCGGAAAATTTTCCCTTCCGGCCTCCCAACAAATTGACTTAATTTTGCCTTTCCCAAGCGTAAAAGATCAATCCTTATGAAAAACCGTTTTCTTTCCGTTCCCGTTGTGGCCCTGTTGCTGATGCTGGCTGCCGGTTCGCGCATCCTCAACGCCGAACTGCACCTGTGGAACTTCGCCCCGATTGCGGCGCTTGGCCTCTTTAGCGGCGCGGTGCTGAAAGACAAACGCTACGCTTTTCTGTTGCCCATTGGTGCGCAGCTGCTCGCAGATCTGTATTTCCAGATCTTCACCAGCATACCAGGTTTTTATGGTATCAGCCAGCTTTTCGTGTATGGCGGTATGGCGCTCGTGACCCTGTTTGGTACCACAATGGGCAAGCCCAATGCGGCCAAAGTAGGCGGCTATGCGTTGGCTTCTTCCGGTATTTTCTTTCTCGTTTCTAACTTCGGCACCTATCTGACGGGTATCTGGGGAACCGGCTTCGCGGGTCTGTCCAAAACCTTTGTCATGGCCATTCCGTTCTACCAGAATACGATTATCGGCGACCTGGTGTTCTCGGCTTTGTTCTTTGGTATCTATGCCCTGGTACAGCAAGCCCGCCCGGCGCGTGTTTCGGCAGCGTAGTATTTTCCGGAAATCTCAGTTGGCATTGTTAGGCGATTATAGTATTGTACCTTTGTGCTAAAACAGATGGCAGACAAATGTTCCGGTTGTGGGCGTACCGAGCGCACCAAAGCGGGTTTTGTGGGAAAGGTACAGCGTTGGTTATGTAAGAGTTGCGGTCGTCACTACATGGTCAGTGAGCGCAAAGATGCCTACCCTCAAGAGAAGCGCAGGATGGCCCTGGAGATGTATTTGGAAGGCTTGGGCTACCGGGCCATTGGCCGCATTCTGCAAATCAGTCACGTAACGGTTTATGGCTGGATAAAGGCCTTTGGCCGCAAAGCCGAAGCCCTCAAAAGTGAAGAGACTATTGAGGTGGTAGAGGTGGATGAACTCCATAGCTACGTGGGGGAAAAAAAAGCTACGTCTGGATATGGGTTGCTGTTGATAGATATAAGAAGCGGTTCCTCGCTTTTGAGTGTGGATGCAGAGGGGAGGCCACCGGTGCCAAACTCTTAGAACAACTCAAAGGCAAAACCATTGGCTTGTTTTACTCCGATTACTGGAAGGCTTATGAGAACATCTTAAAAGACCACTGGCATGTTCAATCAAAGGCGCAGACCTATACGGTGGAAGGCTATAACAGCATTTTGAGGCATTATCTGGCCAGGCTCAAAAGAAAGACAAAGTGCTATTCCAAGTGCGTAAAAATGCTTTATTACTCCGTTAGACTGTTGATGCTCAAGTGGAATAAGCAACTAAATACAATCCTCTAACAATGCCGATTGACAAATCATTTCATGAATGTGACTGGACTACAAATTACGAATGGGGAGAGTGCATCAAAAAGCACACTAAACTTTGGGAGAGGGAACTGGAAAATATCTACTCTGTTTTGCTCACAAAATTTTCTACTCCCAAAAAGACAAACTCATTAAGACACAGCAGAATTGGAAAGAGCAAATGGAATTGGAAAAAGATTTCCTTTATTCCTTTGAGGACTTGCAGCTTAAAATCGGACGTGAAGGAATGTTCATTTCAGCAATGACGTTCATGGCCAAAGTAAAGCAAAGAGCATTAGAACTTGAGGAGGTACTTGTTATGCTGACATGAAATACAAGCGTACAACATGGGGTTTGCTCCTATGGCGGGGCGACGAAATAAACATCAGCAATTTGCAGGCATCAGTAGCGATTGCGGCGTAACGAACAACGCTAAGCGATAAATTGTATTTTTAACGATAAAACAAAACCAGACTGCGTTCGTCGCTGGACATTATAAAATACCAGCACAGCAGCAAGCCCTGTACGTTGGCTGTCCATTAGGTGAAGACTCCCACCATCAGTGGGTTCGCCAAGAAAAATGATATACGCTTAAACCGTTTTCCCTTTTGCCACTTGTTTGTTGATACTTGCACCTGAAATGCACCTGCTGCCAGCATAACTGCGTATCACCAACCTTATTCAGCCTCCTCCGCTGGCAACAAAACTGAACACCAAAAAGCCCTGCAACCCGCGGGGCTTTTTTATTTCCGGAAAATATCCATCGCGTTTGAATTCTTTTCTGAATGAACGTTCATTTTCCGGAAATTTCTTAAATTTGCCTTCAACGCGTTATGGCCTCCGATAAAAAACAACTCATTCTCTCCACTGTGCTTGACCTGGTAAAGCAAACCGGCTTTTACCACCTCAACATGAAAGCCATTGCCGAGCGCGCGGGCATCTCTGCCGGAACCATCTACCTGTACTTTAAAAGTAAGGAAGAACTCATCAACGAGCTGTACCAAACGGTGCTCGGCGAGTTTAACCAAGCCGTGCTGGACAGCTACGCGCCCGATGCGGGCTTTCCCCAAAACTTTGAAACCATGCTGCGCGCCGCGGTGGATTTCTACCTGCCCCGCAAGGATTATTTCTCCTTTATTGAGCAGTACACCTACGCGCCGTTCTTGTTTAAGGAAAGCCGGGAAGAAAACTTTTCGCTGCTGTTGCCCATCTTCAAACTGCTCCGGCAAGGCAAAAAAGAAGGACTGGTAAAGGCTTTTCCGGAACCAGTGCTGATTTCCATTATTCACGGCACGCTCAACACCATCCTCAAAATGCACTTCGCCCACAAGCTGGACCTCCGGAAAAAAAGTGTTTACAAAAGCTTTTGCCAGGCTGCCCGCGAAGCTATTTCTACCACTCCAAATTCTTAGCGTGAACCCCTTTTTTCGCAAATGAATGACACGAAGTACCGTAGCCTTGAGATTGCTTTTGGATAAGGGAGATGCCTCCTTCGACAGGCAGCCCTTCGACAGGCTCAGGGTGACACAGTTGCTGCAATCGTTTGCTGTTTAGAAAATGGGTGTCAGGCTTTTCTTCGACAAGCTCAGAATGACAATTGTCGAAGCCCCGAATGCTGAACAAGCTTTTATTCATTCTAACTAACTCCACAAAAAATCACATGAATCGCATTATCCGGAAAGTAGCCGTGCTCGGGTCGGGCGTGATGGGCAGCCGCATTGCCTGCCACTTCGCCAACGTTGGCCTGGAGGTACTGCTGCTCGACATCCTGCCCAAAGATGCCCCCGAAGGCAACGCCAAGGCGCGCAACAAAATCGCCGCCGACGCGCTGGCCTTTGCCTTAAAATCCAACCCGTCGCCGATATACTCTAAGTCTTTTTCTAACCGCATTACGGTGGGCAACCTGGAAGACGATATGCCCAAAATCAAAGACTGCGACTGGGTAATTGAAGTCGTGATTGAGCGGCTGGACATCAAAAAACAGGTCTTTGAAAAAGTGGATGCCCACCGTCGCCCCGGCACGCTGGTCACGTCCAACACCTCCGGCATTCCAATCCACCTGATGGCCGAAGGACGCAGCGAGGATTTCCGGAAAAACTTCTGCGGAGCCCACTTTTTCAACCCGCCCCGCTACCTGCGGCTGTTGGAAATCATCCCGACGAGCGAAACCGATAAAGAAGTCGTCGATTTCCTGATGCACTACGGCGAGAAATTTCTCGGAAAAACCACTGTGCTGGCCAAAGACACACCTGCCTTTATCGGCAACCGGATTGGCGTGTTCAGCCTCACGAGCCTCTTGCGCTACGTGGCCGAAACCGGCATGACGATTGACGAAGTAGAGCGCCTGACCGGCCCCGTTGTGGGACGTCCTAAATCGGCCACATTCCGGACGGCGGATGTGGTGGGCATTGACACGCTGGCCCTGGTGGCGAATAGTTTGGTGGAAAACGTTCCGGACGACGAAGCGCGCGAGCAATTGATGTTGCCACCGTTTGTGAATAATATGATTGAACGCAAATGGCTCGGCAGTAAAACCGAAGGCGGATTTTTCCGGAAAATCAAAGGCGAGGACGGCAAAAGCACCATTCAGGTGCTGGATTTGAATACGCTGGAATACGGCCCAACGACCCGCCCCAAATTCGCCGCGCTGGAAGCCGCCAAGCCGATTGAAGATTTGCGCAAGCGCCTGAAAGTGCTCGTCAATTTTAAAGACAAGGCTGGTGACTTTTACCGCGCCACGCTCTACCCGCTGTTTGCATATTCCGCCAACAGAATTCCGGAAATTTCCGGCGATTTATACAAGATTGACGATGCCATTCGTGCCGGTTACGGGTGGGAACTCGGTCCGTTTGAAACCTGGGATGCGCTGGGTGTAGCCGAAACCGTGGATGCGATGGAAAGCGCGGGTTTGAAGATTGCGCCGTGGGTGAAGGAAATGCTAGATAAAGGCATTCCGAGTTTTTACCGCCTGCAAAACGGCCAGAAAGAATACTACGATATTGCTTCCGGCGACTACCGCGTGATTCCCGGAACGGAAGATTTTATTTTCTTAGACGCCCTGCGGGAAAGCCATGTAGTCTGGAAAAACAGCGGCACCACCATTACCGACCTTGGCGACGGCATCCTGAACCTGGAAATCCACACCAAGATGAACAGTATCGGCGGCGAGGTGCTGGAAGGCATCAACAAAGCCATTGACCTGGCCGAAAAAGAGTACCGTGGGTTGGTGATTTACAACGACGGTCAAAACTTTAGCGCCGGGGCCAACGTGGCCCTGATTTTCATGATGGCCGTGGAGCAGGAATACGACGAGCTGGACTTTGCCATTCGTCAGTTCCAAAACACGATGATGCGGATTCGCTACTCGGCTATTCCGGTGGTGGTCGCCCCGCACCAGATGGCGCTTGGTGGCGGCTGCGAAATGTGCCTCCACGCTGATGCCGTAGTTGCCCACGCGGAAACCTACATGGGCCTCGTGGAGTTTGGCGTGGGGTTGATTCCCGGCGGCGGTGGCACCAAAGAATTTGCCGTGCGCCTGTCCGATTCCCTTAAAGAAGGCGACGTGGCCTTGAACGCCTACCGCGACCGTTTCCTCACGATTGGGCAGGCCAAGGTTTCTACCTCGGCGGAAGAAGCCTTTGAATTGGGCTACCTGCGCCGCGGGCAAGACCGCTGGGTCATTTCCTACGACCGCGTGCTGGCCGAAGCAAAAAAAGAATGCCTGGCCCTCGCCGATGCCGGCTACGTGAAACCGGTGCCGCGCACCAACATCCGCGTGCTCGGCAACACCGCTCTCGGACTGGCTTACGTGGGTGCCGATTCCATGTACAGCGGTCACTACATCAGTGAGCACGACAAGAAAATTTCCGGAAAACTGGGCTACGTTTTGGCCGGCGGCGACCTCTCGCAACCCACCGAAGTAACGGAGCAATATCTTTTAAACCTGGAGCGTGAGGCTTTTTTAAAACTCACCACTGAACGCAAAACACTGGAGCGGATTCAGTCTATTTTGAAGGGCGGGAAGGTGCTAAGGAATTAATCACGATAGGGGCGAATGCAATTCGCGCAGAATTGCCAAACCCACATTGTTTACGGAAATAATCAACCCAAAAAGGGCGAATGCAATTCGCACTTACAACAGAAAAGAAATATGAA
>JAEVZP010000027.1 GCA_023392185.1 Bacteroidota bacterium | reverse complement strand
GTCCAGGGGCGTTTCAAAATAATGCAGGTCGCTGAGCCGGTAGCGTGTGCCCGCATTTTCTTCCCAGTAAATGGTGATCTCTTCTTCGCTTGTTTCGCCCACGGGCGGGTGATCGCCCAGGCCATTGAAAGCATCCTTGCGCAGCCGCCCCACCGGAACGGGCGCTACGGCAACTGGCATGCCATCCAGCCATACCCGGAAGTCCTCCTTATAATCCTGTGCATAAAAGAGCAGGGGAACCTGCCTGCCGGAATGCGCACTCCGAAGCACGTATTCCACCACAAACCGGGCGGTGGCAGCAGTGCTGTCCAGGGTAATGCTGATTTTCTCCGACAACACATCCACGTCCTTGCTGCTCAGGGCAGAGGCCGTGCGACTTCCTTCCAGCAAGGGCGAGGCCATATTGGCGCGAACCGGCTCGCCTGCCAGCAGCAGGATCCATAACAGAAAAAAGAAGGGTCTTTGCATTGTTGACCGGCTGTGTTATGCCGAAACCGCTGTTTTACCTGAGTAACACAAAGTATAAAACGGCCCACGCCACAATGAAAAACAGGCTCGGGAACAGCACCGCCTTCAGCCGGCGCGTGTCTTTTTTCACCAGCATCAGATACAAGACATAAATCACCAGCAACACCAGCAGACCGATAGGGATAAAAGGATGAAGCATAATCAAAGAGGTGTTTAGAAGAGAAAAGCTGGTGCCTTACAAAAATATACGAAACATCCGCGATTGCCAAAGAGTGGTCTTTTCTTACAGCAAAACCGTTCTTTCGGCGTGAATGCTGTTTAAAAAGGTTTCGTCGTGGGAAATGACCAGCAAGGTGCCCTCGTAGTCTTTAATGGCCCCGGTCAGGATGTCTATGTTCTGAAGGTCCAGGTTGTTGGTGGGCTCATCCAGGATAATGATATCGGGTGCCCGCCCGCCCAGGCCGAGGCAACACAACATTAAACGCATGCGCTCGCCGCCGCTCAGGGCGCTGCAAGGCTTGTCCCAGTCTTCTTTTAAAAACAAAAAACGAACCAGCCGTATCTTAACCTCGTGTTCCGGCAGGGCCACCGCGTTGAAGGCCTGCGCCTGTTCATACACCGTCAGATTATTGCGAATCAGCGAGTACTCCTGATCGACGTAAACCGCCCGGCTTTCGGCCCGCACCACCTTTCCGACTTGCGGCGACAAGTCTCCCAAAATCACTTTCACCAAGGTGGTTTTTCCGGAACCATTGGCTCCTTTCAGCGCAATCCGCTCGCCACTCACAATTTGAAGGCTCAGGTTTTGAGACCATAAAAAAGCGCCGTCTTTAAGGCGTATGTTGATGCCTTCGGCCCCAAAAAGATTTTTGCCTTTGTGAAGAAGGGCGTTGTCAAAGCCAAACTTCATTTGATCGGTTTCCGGCAAGGCGGCGCGCAGGTCCTGAAGCTGCTGCTGCAAGGCACCAATTTTTTCGGTATGCACGCTCCTGAGTTTTGCGGTGCTGTTTTCGGCACTGTTGCGCAGCGTGTTCATCATAATGCGCGCCACACCGGCTTTTTCCTGTTTGCCTTTCCCGCGACTGTCCAGCTTTTGCTGCCGTTCGGTGGTTTCCCGCTCTTTTTGCCGCGCCTTTTTCAGGGCTTTTTCCGCGCTCTGAACGTCCTCTGCCCGCGCCTGTTCTTCTATCTGTTTCTGAGCGCGATAAAAATCATAATTGCCGCCGTACATCTGAAGTCCGTTTTTGCCCAGTTCGCAAACCGCAGGCAGCAGGTTCAGCAGCTTCCGGTCGTGACTCACCACCAGCAGCGCGCTTTTAGTGGATTGCACAAAGTCATACAGAAGCTGCCGGCCCGCCAGGTCCAGATGGTTGTTAGGCTCGTCCAGCAACACCAAAGGCGCCTGATGAATGGCAATTCCGGCGAGAAAAACCTTTGTTTTCTGGCCCCCGCTAAGCGTTTCCATTGGCTGCGACAGGTCCAGCCCCGCCAGGCCCCAGCCTTGCAAAGCTTCGTGGCAGCGCTCTTCAATCGTCCAGTCGTCTTGCAGGGCCGCGAAATTCGCTTCGCTCGTTTCGCCGTTCAGGATGGCTCTTAAAGCACGAAGCTTGTCTGCTACCCGCAGGGCCTGCGCCACGGTCAGGTGGTTGAACTGACCAAAGATTTGCGGGATAAAATAAGGCGTTGCGGCCCGGCAGATCTGTCCGCCCGAGGGGTGCAGTTCTTGCGCGAGAATTCGTAGAAAGGTGGATTTTCCGGAACCGTTGTTGCCGATAAGGGCGATTTTGTCGTGCTTGCCGACGGTCAGGTTGAGGTCGCTGAAAAGAGCCTCTTTATCAGGATGGATATAGGAAAGATGTTGGATCGTAAGCATTGTTTCTTTCTTTGAAAAGGGCAACCATACGGCAACCCGGTGGGGCTGTCGCGTAAAGGCATCGGAAAGAAAGAAGCTGCTACATCTTTTGGGGACCTATTCCATTTTAGCGGTTGCAAATATACGGCATCACGCTGCGAAGCGCTTTTACCGGGGTTCCGGTTTATTAAGCCCGAAGCTGCGCCTGGGTAGCAATGCTTTTCCAGCTATTGTACAGAACCCCGCGAAGCAGGTCTGTTTTGCAGGGGTGTATCCACATGCAGATGTAGGGATATTTCCGGAAATGATTTCCCCATTCAATCCTTCGGATAAATTCCGGTGATCCAATACATTTGAAGCTGCTTTTAAGCCTTCCGGATGCCGCTTGCCTTTCCCTACGAGGTCTATTCCCACCCATTGCTTTCGCCGGAAGCGATGGGCCGGATTGCAGCGGCACATGAGGAAGCCTTTTTCCGGAAAAACGACTTCGTATTGCAGGCCGGGCAAAAGGCCCGGGGCTACCATGTGCTCGGCAGCGGGCTGATGCGCAGCTACGTGTATGACCCCCAAGGCCGCGACATCACCACTGGTTTCTACACCGCGCCGGGCGTTGTCATCAATGCGGCTTCCCTTTTTCAGCAACAACCCTCGCTGGAGCATTTTCAAACCCTGACGGATTGCAACTCCTGGTACATTGATTTTGGGGCTTTTCAGGCGTTGTTTCATGAGTTGCAGGGTCTGCGGGAATGGGGCCGTGCGTGGATGGCGGGTCAGCTTTTTGAACACCGGCAGCGGCAGGTCGAGATGATTACCCAACCGGCGCTGGAGCGCTATTGTCAATTGTTGGAGCGACAGCCCGATGTGGTGCAATATGCGCCGCTCAAGCATGTGGCTACCTACCTGGGCATGACCGATTCCTCGCTCAGCCGCATCCGGAAAACGCTTGCGCAAAACGGGCGCTGAGCGTTTCCGGAAATTCGTTCTGAAAAAGCCTTTTTCTTGTCCTAAGGCAAGAGGAGAAGGATTCCTGAAAACGACTTTTGGGGTAGAAAAATTGAGTTCTCTAACCCCAAAACTGTTTTTTATGACCCATAAAGAAGCCGTCCGCCAGTTCAATGAAAACCTTTTCAAAGACCACGACAAAGCCTTTGCCGTAGTGGCCGAAGACGCGACGATGGAATGGCCCGGCTGGAGCGCTGAGCCGCTGCGGGGCCGAGATGCCGTCCGGAAATTTCTGGAAGAAAATGGCCCGGAAGAAATGACTTCTCTTGAATTTCTCGGTTTGATAGAAGAAGGAGCGGAAGTCATCGGCCACGGCACCTGCGTCACGATCCGCAAAGGCAAAGAGGAGAAAAGCTTTTTTGCGGATTGCTACACGTTCCGCGATGGCAGGATCGCGAAGATGGTGAGCTATATGGTGATGGGACCCAAGAAAGATTCATAACGCTTAAAATTTCCGGAAATCAAGATGCAATCCATTCAACTCACGCCGTATCTCAACTTCGACGGCAACTGCGAAGAAGCCATGACTTTTTACGCCCGCGTATTCCAAACCACCCTGGCCGGGGAGCTGTCGCGTATGAAAGACGCGCCCGGCATCGGCGACCTGCCGCCCGAACTGCAAAACCGCGTCCTGAACGTGGGCCTGGCGCTCGGCAATCAAATCCTGATGGCCTCCGACACCTTTCCGGGAATGGGAGCAGAATTTAAACAGGGCAACAATAACTATATCCACATCACCGCGCCTTCCCGTGCAGAAGCCGACCGCTGGGCTGCGGAACTCGCCGACGGCGGCGTGTTGGAAATGCCAATGGCCGATCAGTTCTGGGGCGATTATTACGGCTCGCTGAAAGACCGCTACGGTACCTGCTGGATGATCAGCCACAACCCGGACCGGGCATAGGCAAACAAAGTTTTTCTTTGAAAACAGCCTTTTGAAAGGCTATAAGATTGTTTGGATTTGCGGTGGGAAAGACGAAGGCCGTGTCCGCATTTTCTCAACCTCTTTCCGGTTCCAGGGTTTTTTGTCACCGTTCAGTTTTTTTGTCACCCCGGAACGGGGTCTCACGTTTTTGCGAGTTCCCGTTCCGGGAGGACAAAAGAGAGCGTACGTGTCCTTCTTTTGTCTCATGGCAGGAGAAAACATTTTCCAGGAGGTAAAACCAGGGAAGCTATCCATTCCTGCTTATCTGCCGCAGAAAAGACATCCCATCCTCCAGGAGCGCGGCCTCGCCCAGACGGTTCCATCGGCTTTTTACGGCTTCAGCCTGTTCATCTGTTGGTGGCCAGTGGCCCAGCACATCTTCGTTCCTAAAGTTCCATTCCGGGTTCTGTGCTTTGATTAAAGCTTCTTTATCCTTTCGGTGCCAGCGCTTCAGGGTTTTCTCACGCTCGATAGCGTTATTGACATATTTCGTTTCTTCACACCAAATAAGGTAATACACCTGATAGCGGGTGGTAAAGCAGCCTTCTTTACCAATCCAATGTTCAATCAGTCGGGCAGCAAGGTTGTTTGTAATGCCGGTGTAAAGAACGGTTTTGCTTTTGTTGGTAAGTATGTATGTCCAGAATTGATACGGGCGCATAGTGGCAATAAATATAAGTAGATTGTAAGTTTTGTTTCGTTGTCGCGTCTCTCTTTCCTGTTTGGTTTTTGTCACCCCGGAACGGGGTCTCACGTTTTGCGAGTTCCCGTTCCGGGATGACAAAAGAGAGCGTACGTGGCTGCTTCTTCTCAACCTCTTTCCCGTTCAGTTTTCGTTCCCCCCCGTTTTTTGTCACCGTTCCGTTTTTTGTCACCCCGGAAGGGGGTATCACATTTTCTGAGTTCCCGTTCCGGGGCTTGATTCCGGCCCTTTCTTCACCTTCACGTTAAATGGCGGCGGCTCGTAGCCCGGCGGCTGATACCCTTCCGGAATCGTGGAGGCGCTGCCGTCGCGAAGGGCGCCGTAGTGGGGCGACATGATTTCAATGCCTGCTTCGTTGCAGCAATCCTGAATGTGTTGGTGCAGTTCTGAATAAATGCCGCCCAGTCCGTTAGCCTTGCGGGTATAGGCGTTCAGTTCATAGGCAACGTAAAAATCCTCTAACCCGGTTTGAAACACAAACGGCTCTGGCTCGGCCAGCACATCGGTCGTACGCAGGGCCGCGGCAATCAAAGCTTCGTGCACTTGCTTCCAGGGAACGTCGTAGCCGATTGTTACAGTGGTGTGCAAAATCAGCCCGTCGGTGGCGGCGTGGGTGGAATAATTGACCGTATGGCTCGAAAGAATGGTGGCGTTGGGAACGGTAATGTCTTCGTTTTGCGCGTTGCGGATTCGGGTTACCAGCAGCGTTTTCTCAATCACATCGCCCGCCACATCGCCGATTTTGACCCGGTCTCCGATCCGGAACGGCCGCATATAAGTAATGACCAGCCCCGCTACGATGTTGGCAATCGCTGAGGACGAACCGAGCGACAGCAGAATCCCCAAAAACACGCTGACGCCCTGAAACGCGGGCGACTGCGAACCGGGCAGATACGGAAAGATAATCACTACCATGAAGGCGTACACCAGAAAGCGCACGATATTGAATGTCGGTAAAGCCCAGTCGGGGTAAAAGCCACTGATTTGCAGATTACCCTCTGCAATCGCGTTGGTGAAGTACTTAATTCCTTTCAGCAGGTAATGCGTGGCGATTACGATAATGGCAATCGTAAATAAATTGGGTAAAAATGCCAGAATTCCATGTACTACCGACCGCACCGGCGACAGAATCCAGTGCAGCAGCGTGTCAGCAATCGGCTTTGTTTTCGGGAAAAGGCCAAAGAGGAGCGGCAGGGCCAGATACAATGCAATCAGGATGACCAAAACCCGTAGCACGCCCAGGATGCGCAGGAAAGCGCCGTAGTGCTGATCGGGTGTAAAAAGGGCGAGGCTTTTGAATTGTAATCCTTTGAAATAGCGCTCCTGCCGGGTTGCCAGTTTTCCGGAAATAAACCTGAAAAACCGGTTGATGCCGTGGATAATCAGCCCTACGCCCAACAGGATTAATACGACATAGCCGGCTCGCTTCAGAATGTTGAGCAGGCTGTTTTCGGCGCGTATTTCGGCAACTTCCTTCCGGATCACGGCAAGGTAATCGCCCGCCAGCGTTTGAGGATCTTTTTCAAACCACAGCCCGTCAAACTCCGTAACCGTCATGATGATATTATCCCCGCGGTACACGAGATCGAAACTGTTTTGGTTGGGCACCAGCCGCAGGGAGTCGGGACTAAAAAACGGGTCGTCATACAGCCGTTGCAGCCGCCGCGAAACCGCCTCGGCGCGCTCGGCTACCGTAAAAGACCCAATGCGGGTGTAGAGCTGGAAAAGCGTATCGCCTTCCAGCGTCACCGGGTGGGCAACGGCCTTCTGGCGCAGGCTGTCGAGCGCGGCCTTTTGCGCGGCTTTGCGTGCCGCATCCTTCCGGGCGAGGCCGGCCAGGCTGTCTTCCAGCTTCCGCCTTTCGTCCGATCCCGCTGCCGTCTGATCCAGCTGTTTTTGCAGCGCTGCACCAATAATGGAGTCTATCTGCTGTTGCTCTTTTTGCTGCTGCAGCGAAGCTTCCGTATGTACCTGCCGGGTGCTGTCAGTCCCGTTTTGAGCCGGCGCTACAAAAGGGGTGATTCCTAAAAGGAACATCCAAAGAAACCGGCTCTGCCATTGCATTTTAAAACCCATAAGACCAAGAAAAGCGACCGGAAAGGTAAGGAGCCGTTGCTTTCTGAAAAGGTATGTACAGGCCCTTCCAAAACACCAAAGCAACAACCAGCCTGGCCCTTCAACAAAAAACGCGTACTGTTTCGTTCCAGGGGCAGCGGCTGGGCAAAGAAGCCGGTCCGTGGTTGGGAAAAGAGTCAGATGAAAGGGACTTTTTACCGGTGTTTCACAGATTTTAGCTTTTGGGTGGCCTGGAGCCGGTCGGATTGTAATTATTTTATCGTACATTCATCGGATACAACCATGAAACAAATAATACTCTTTGTTACTGCCGTGGTATTGCTGGCGCTTGGATGCAAGCCGGAGGATCCGGTGACGCCGGGCCCCGTCGAGCCCACGGATACGCCCGGCGGGCTGACGCCGTATAAATTGGTCGCCCCGCAGTTTTTTCCGCCCCTCGTTGTTCCGGAAGACAACAAGCCTTTTGTGGAACGGGTGGAACTGGGCCGTCGTCTCTACTATGATCCCATCCTTTCCAACGACGGACGCAGTTGCTCGCAGTGCCATATCCAGACCAAAGGCTTTATCTCGGATCACATTGCCGCCGACGGCCTGACGGTGATGCCGCACGTGAACCTGGCCTGGAACCGGAACTGGCTCTGGAACGGCGGTGAATACGGTCCGATGGAAACGGTGATGTTGTTTGAAACGCATACCTTTTTTGAGACCGACCTGCGTCATTTGAATGCCGATACTACTTATCGCCGTCTGTTCAAAAAAGCGTATAACGTAGATGAAATCAGCTTCGATGAAGTAACCAAAGCCTTGTCGCAGTTTATCCGCACGCTGATCTCCAAAGACTCCCGTTATTACCAGCGCGTAATTGGCAAGGCCTCGCTCACCGCCGATGAGGAAGCCGGCATGAAGATTTTCTTTAACGAAAAAGGCGATTGCTTCCACTGTCACACCCCGGTGATGCTCACCGACAACGACTTCCACAACACCGGTCTTGACAGCGACTTTAGCAACCCCACCAACCGCGGCCGCTTCAACGTGACCGGCAATCCGGAGGATATGGGTAAATTCCGATCGGCCAACCTCTACAACGTAGCGCTGCGTAAACATTTTATGCACGACGGCCGGTTTAAAACGCTGGCGGAAGTGGTGGACTTCTACAATGAGCCGCCTAAACAATCCCCAACGCTGGACACGGTGATGCATAAAAACGATAAGCTCACCCGGGGGCTGGGCCTTACGAGGGACGAGAAATACCAGCTGGTGAAATTCCTGGAAGCCTTTACCGATTCCACCTTTCTGACCAACCCTGCCTTTTCAAGGCCTTAATGAGCAGCAGGCCGCTACTCTGCTTTCCCAAAGCAAAACTTTGTAGAGACGCCCGCATAGGGCGTCTCTTATTTTAAGCGGCTCCTGACTCCCCGACTTCTCCCGATGCACTGTTTCCGGAAAACAAGTCGCCTGTTTCCGGAAATAAGTTGGTCAGAAAGCTTTGGCCGGACCTTTGAAGGGGGCGCGGCGCGTTCTTTTTAGCCCTTCCCTACAC
>JAEVZP010000002.1 GCA_023392185.1 Bacteroidota bacterium | reverse complement strand
ATTGCAGCGTTAATGGGTACTAAATTAGCAATAGAAATTAGAAATGCAATAGGTAATGAAACACTTCTGAGTGGATTAAATGATGAACAATTCCTGAAGCATGTACAAGAGGTATTTGAGACAGAAGATTCAGATATCCAATCTTTTCTAAATGACTTTTTAAAAAGTGCCGATACAGGTACTATCGCTCTAAAGGCAATGTCTTTGGGAGAGCATCTGGATGATGAAAACATTCCCACAGAACTTTTGGCTCAGGCGGAAAAGCTCAAAAACCTGAAAACGCTTTTCTCCATTCATCAGGTTTATGATGAAAAGAATAGTCCTATTTACACAATAGAAGTACCTCTGGAGAATTTTGCTTCTACAGGCACTAAACGTCTGCTTGCGCTAGGGTTCGTTCTTTATCACACCCTCAAGCGCGGCTCTGCTCTCATTATTGACGAGTTTGACTCCCGCCTTCACCCCAACTTAACCGCTAAAATCCTGGAGCTTTTCCACAACTCCAAAACCAATCCAAACAACGCACAGCTGATTTTCGTAACGCACGACACCGGTTTATTGCGCCGCGCCGGACTGCGCCGCGACCAAATCGCCATTATTGATAAAGACCCATACGGAGCCAGCCACCTGACAACGCTTATTGAGTACAAAGGCGTTCGGAAAGACGCCTCTCTTGAAAAAGAGTATCTCCGGGGTGCTTACCGTGGCGTACCCAATCTAAATCGCCTGGACGATGTTGTAGAAGATTTATTTGCTGAATAAATACGCTATGGATTTCCGGAAAAAGAGTGATAAAGACGCGCGGGATAAAGCCTGGATGCAGCAACAAGGGCTATTCTCTAACCCTTATGCAGAGGATACTAAAGAGCCACGTAAATCTTACCTGATTATTTGCGAAGGCAAAAACACGGAGTATTATTACTTCACGGCCTTTCCCGAAGCATCCAATATGGCTGTTGTAGAGCGGGATAAAAACTCAAAAACCTCCCTTGTAGATTATGCCCTAAAGCGTTGCAAGGAAGACCAGTTTGACGGCTACGAAACCTGGTGCGTTTTTGACATGGACATCAAGCCGGACGAAGGCGCTACACAGCCTGAAGACTTCAACAATGCCATTCTGAAAGCGGAAGCTGCCGGATTAAAAGTTGCCTGGTCAAACGACTCTTTTGAGCTTTGGTTTTTGCTGCATTTCCGGTATCTGGAAACCGCGCTTACCCGCCACGAAATCTATCCCAAAATCAGAGAAGAATGGGAACGTCAAAGTTTGGTAATTGAGTCTTCTAAAGATTTAAAAGGTGTGGAATTTTGTAAAGACCATTATGCCCGTCATAAGGATTTGCTGGATACTGCTATTAAGAATGCCCGGAGATTGCATCAATCCTATGGAAGCCGAACCGACTATGCAGCTCAATGCCCCTGCACAACGGTTTATCTGTTAGTAGAAGAATTATTGGAAAATCTGGAAAGAGGGTAACCGAACATTTCCGGAAAATCGGCAATAAAAAAAGAGAAACCCGGAGGCCTCTCTTTTTTATTTTAACCAACTAACACGGGTTTATTGGCTGCTTTTAGCTGCGCCTGCTTCTTGCCTTCCTTCATATACCGCTCGTAGCTGTCGTCCAGCTCGTCGATCCAGGCGGTGTGGTGTTTTTCGGCGGTGGTGCCGGTAATCACCGACGTGTAAGTTTTGTCGCGGTAGCGCAGGATGTCTTCTTCTT
Source organism: Bacteroidota bacterium (assembly GCA_023392185.1). GTDB lineage: Bacteria > Bacteroidota > Bacteroidia > Chitinophagales > Chitinophagaceae > UBA1952. The sequence goes on along the minus strand of JAEVZP010000002.1, from coordinate 1,656 downwards.
TATCGCGGAGCCACTGCTTAAACATGGCGGCGACTTTGTCCAGGCCAAACGGCGGGTAGTCGGTCAGCTGGATCAGGTCTTTCACATAGGCCGTCTGGAAGTCAATCTCGTCGTCGTGATCTTTGCAGGCGGCGTAGGCGTCCTGCCACTGCTGCATATCGGCTTCGCGCGCGGATTTTTCCGGAATTTGGAAGCGATCCATCATCACGTCGCGGGCAAACCACGCCTGCGCGTCAAACATGTTAAAGGTAAAGTACTGGTCCTGCATGCCGAGGTACAGCAGCTGCGGCAACTCGTTGAATACCACGCCTTTGTACAGCCCGTCCGGATACAGATTGTTTTTCGTTTTCAGCCGCATCTCGCCCGGCAGAAACGGAAACTTGTGCTGATAACCGGTACACATCACCACAGCGTCAAAGTGGGCGGTGGTGCCATCGCTGAAGAACGCTTTGTCTTCTTCAAAATGAGTCACCAGCGGCAATTCGCGCATGCCTTCGGGCCAGTCCATGCCAATCGGTTTACTTCGGTAGCTGAGCGTTACCGAGCGGGCACCGTGCTTCATGCTTTGAATGCCAATATCCTCGGCGGAGTAGCTGCTCCCAATCATCAACACGTCCTTATCACGGAACTGGTCGGCACCCCGGAAGTCGTGGGCGTGCATCACCGCGCCGGGAAAGGTTTCAATGCCTTTGAAGTACGGCATATTAGGCGTGGAGAAGTGCCCGGAAGCCACCACGAGGTAATCAAACTCCTCGGAATACGTGCGGTCGTTGGCAAGGTCGTCGAGGTGAAGGGTAAACTTCCCGGTGTCCTTATTAAATTCTACCCAGCGGGCGGTAGTATTAAAGCGAATGAATTTCCGGACATCGCTTTGAGCTACGCGGCCCTGGATGTAATCAAACAAGACCGGCCGGGGCGGGTAGGAAGAAATGGGTTTGCCAAAGTGCTCGTCAAAAGAATAGTCGGAAAATTCGAGGCACTCTTTGGGGCCGTTGCTCCACAGGTAGCGGTACATAGAGCCATGAAGGGGCTCGCCGTAAGGGCCCACGCCGGTGCGCCAGGTGTAGTTCCAAAGGCCGCCCCAGTTGTCTTGTTTTTCAAAGCAGACAATTTCCGGAATGGCAACGCCTTTCTTTTCCAATGATTTAAAGGCACGCAGTTGGGCCAATCCGCTCGGGCCGGCCCCAATAATTCCAATTCGCTTATTCATAAAAAGAGTACGTTTAAAAAAAACGGTTTGTTTAATTCCAATAAAATACCGGCGGGCAGCAAAAGCGAAATCTGAGCACAAAAATTCCGGGACCACAGACAAGCGCTGCGGATGCAAGGAAAGCCACTAAATAGATTTCGGCAAAAAAGCACCTTCACAAAGAAGGCAAAAAGGCAGGCGGCGGAAAGGAAAACACCTTATCAAAATCCGCAATAAAACGCGCTGCTAGTGCCGGGTGTAACCTTGCAAAGATACGAAAAAAGGGGGAGAAAACCAAGGTTTTATACGGTTTTACAGCACATGACCGTGCCTGGAACAGGGCGCTGGAAGGATTCCGAACAGCCTTCAGGTCGAGCTGTTTTCCGGAAATTTCCGCACCCGCGACCTGCCGCCACACCTGCCGGATACCTGCGCCTACCGTGCAATCAATATCCGATGCTTCTCCA
>JAEVZP010000237.1 GCA_023392185.1 Bacteroidota bacterium | reverse complement strand
ATCGAATACCATCCCGACGTATTCATCGCCAGATTGCGCGAGCTCGCATACCTCAACAAGGGCCTCATCATTGCTTTCACGAATGAGCAGGCCGAAGAGGGCGAAGAGAAGACTCGCATATTCTGCTACCAGAACGGTATCGCGGAGTTCGTGGAACACCTGAACCGCAACAAGGACCCGCTGCATCCGGTGGTCTACTTCAACGGCGATCGCGACGACACGGCCGTAGAGGTTGCTCTCCAGTATAACGATGGCTTCCAGGAGAACATTCTTACATACGCGAACAACATCCATACGCAGGAAGGCGGAACCCACCTCTCCGGCTTCAAGACCGCTCTGACTCGTGTTCTGAACAACTATGCTCGCAAGTCTGGCGTGCTCAAGGAGAAGGACCCGAACCTGGTAGGAGACGACGTGCGCGAGGGACTCGCGGCGGTCATCAGCGTCAAGATTCACAATCCGCAGTTCGAGGGCCAGACCAAGACAAAGCTGGGCAATGGCGAAGTCGACGGTATAGTCAACTCGATTATGGGCGAGAAGTTCGGCGAGTTCCTCGAGGAACACCCGACCGCCGCACGAAGGATCATCGACAAGGCCCTGACGGCGCACAGAGCTCGAGACGCCGCGCGCAGAGCTGCCGATATGGTCAAGCGACAGAGTGCGTTGGAGAACACGTCGCTGCCGGGCAAGTTGGCCGACTGCATCGAACGCGACCCGGCCAAGTGCGAGCTGTTCATCGTTGAGGGACAAAGCGCCGGTGGTAACGCGAAGCTCGGTAGGGACCGCCGCACGCAGGCTATCCTGCCGCTGCGAGGCAAGATCCTCAACGTCGAGAAGGCCCGCATGGACAGGGCGCTCGAAAACGAGGAGATCAAGTCTCTTGTCGCGGCTCTCGGCACCGGGATCACTCACAGCTCCATGGATGACACCGAGGAGGAAGGTCCCGAACTCGATTTCCAGACAGAGGAAGAGCAGGAGAACGGCAACGGCAAGAAGAACGGAAGCGGGAATGGCTCGACGTTCGATAAGTCGAGGCTGCGCTACGACAGAGTCATAATCATGACCGATGCGGACGTTGACGGCAGCCACATCTGCACGCTGCTGCTGACGTTCTTCTATCGCTACATGAAGCCACTTGTCGACGAGGGGCACATATATATCGCCATGCCGCCGTTCTATCGCATCAAGGCCGGCAAGGACAAGATCTTCTATGCCAACGATGACGCGGAGCGCGATGAGATTCTGCGATCCCTCGGCAACAAGAAAGATATAATGGTCACTCGCTTCAAGGGTCTGGGCGAAATGGACGCCAAGGACCTTGCTGAGACGACAATGGATGTAGGGATGCGCAGGATCCAGAAAGTGCAGGTCGAGGACGCCGTTGACGCAGACGAGATGTTCACGATTCTTCTGGGCGACAAGGTTGAGCCGCGCAAGGCGTTCATCGAGGCTCACGCAAAAGAAGTTACGAATGTGGACTGGCATGCGTAACCAGCAACTACTATCAGCAGACTAACGTTAAGGGCCGGGGATTCGACCTCGGCCCTTTTCCACATCAGAAGCGGCACTACCTGCCACTACGGGGGTGATATGATATGAGCGACGAAGAACTGGAATTGGAGGAGTCGGCCACGACTCCGTCCCCCGAGTGGAATGGCCCCTACGCTTTTCGAGCATTTCGGCACCGCAACTTCGCCCTTCTCTGGACTGGCCAATTGGTGTCTCTCACCGGCACGTGGATGCAGGGGCTCGCGCTGCCGTTTCTTGTGTATCATCTCACCGGCTCAAAGTCGCTGCTCGGAATAGTTGCCGCGGCAAGCTTGCTTCCCGCGTTCGTCGTCACTCTTCCAGCCGGAGTGGTCGCCGATCGACTGAGCAAGCGAGCCATCACGCTTGTCACTCAGTCGTTGCTCCTAATTCAGGCTCTCACGCTCACAATTCTGACTTTTACGCACCAGATTCAGGCCTGGCATATAGTGGCGCTGGGCGCTTTCGCGGGCTTTGCCAACTCGATAGACATGCCCACTAGGCAGGCGATGGTCGTCGAGTTGGTCGGCAAGGAGGATCTTCAGAACGCAGTGGCGCTGAACTCCTCGATGTTCAACCTGACGCGAATCGCCGGTCCGCCTGTGGGCGGGATAGTCTACGCGCTTGTGGGCCCTGGCTGGTGCTTCCTTGTGAATGCCATAAGCTACCTTGGCGCTATAGTCGGCTTACTGATGATGAGGAATGTCAAAGCTCAGAAGCGGGCAAGTAGGGACGAGTCTATGTTCATGCAGATCGGCGAGGGTCTGCGTCACGCGTGGAACGTCTCGGTCATGCGGGATATGCTGTTGATGACCGCGATCTCGCAGATGTTCATGATGCCCTATGGCATTTTCTTCCCGGTATACGCTACCCGCATCTTCCATGTCGGAACGAAGGGGCAGGGGATGATGAGTGCGGCGGTGGGCGTCGGCGCCTTGAGTGCGGCGATGCTTGTCTCATCGCTCGGGCACCGGTTCGAGC
>JAEVZP010000175.1 GCA_023392185.1 Bacteroidota bacterium | reverse complement strand
CACGTCGGCAGCGTCGTTAAGCGTGTAAAATCCTTCCCGCGCCCGCGCAATGGCCGCCTCGTCGATATCGGTGGCGAAAATCTGGATTTTGGGCGCGCCCGGCGTTTGCGCGGCGTATTCGGCACACAGCATGGCCAGCGAGTAGGCTTCTTCGCCCGTGGCGCAGCCGGCCACCCAGATGCGCACTTCGTCGTCCTCGGATTTGTCTTTAAAAAGCTGGGGCACCAGTTCTCTTTCCAGCGCTTCAAACGCCTTACGGTCGCGGAAAAAGTTGGTTACCGAAATCAGCAGGTCTTTCAGCAGGTGCACCAGTTCATCGGGGTGCTGGCGCAGAAAAACGGCGTAGGCAGGCAGCCCGTCCAGCCCGTGCAGACTGATGCGGCGCTCCATGCGGCGCAGAATGGTGGGGCGCTTGTAGGCCGAAAAATCATGGCCGGTGCGCAGCCGCAACTGCGAAAAAATATCGCGCAGCGCCTGTTGGCCCATCTGGCTGTCGTCTTCGGTAGCAGCGCGACGGTTACGGGTGGCCAGGCCGCTTTGATAAGCAACGATTTTAGCCGGAATCTCGCCTACGTTCAGCACGTCGTCCACCAGTCCGGTGGCAATGGCGTTGCGCGGCATCTCGTTGAAAGGCGCTTCGCGCGGGTTTTGCACAAACGCCGCTCCACCGCGCTCTTTCACCCGCCGCAACCCCATGGAGCCGTTGGCGCCGGTGCCGCTCAGAATCACGCACACCGCCGCCGCACCGTGGCTTTCGGCCAGCGTGCGAAAGAAGATATCCACCGGCGCACGGCGGTCTTCGACCTGCATATTGGGCAAAACGGCCAGCGTGCCGTCTTCCATCATCAGGTGTTGGTTGGGCGGAACGACATACACCTGATTGGGTTGCACCTTTACTTTTTCGGTAACCTGCGTGACCGGCAGCAGCGTGACAGTTTGCAACACCTGCGCCAGTTGGCTGTCGTGGTCGGGCGAGAGGTGCAGAATCACCACGTAGGCCGCGCCGCTGTCGGGAGCCACCTGGCTGAAGAAATGCTGAAGCGCCTCCACGCCGCCTGCCGAAGCGCCAATGCCCACCACCAGAAAGTCGGATTTTCCGGGTCCCGGCACCGGGGAGTTGGTATCGGTATCAGTAGGGAAAGAAGGGGTTTTCATGGTGTCGGCACGGCGTTTCCGCCCTTAAAGTAAAACAGATTTTTTTAGCCTGTCGGGAGGTCTCCTCACCTACCGGACGCGGGGCTGTCCGGGGGGTTACAGAAGGCAGCAGTTTCCGGAAATTTTGAGGTCTGTAAATGCTTGGGGCGTTCCCCTCCGCTAACGCTGCGGGTCGGGCTTTCGGCTTGCCACCCTAAGCTTATCGAAGGGCCTCACGCTAAGCCCCAACCTGTCAGGTTTTTGAAACCTGACAGGTTGGGGCTTTCCGGAAAAAATACCGATCGGCGCAGGCTGTGCTTGCGTCGCGGTATCCCGCAGCTTGTAGAGACGTCGCCTGCAAAGTCTCTATCGGCGTTGTATTTTCCGGAAATCCTACTCTTCCGGGGCGCTTCCCGGGCCGGCTTCCTCGCGCAGCGTTTCTGCGCTTAAGGGTCCGGGGGTCCCGGCCGCTTCGCGCAGCACATCTGCCCGGCTGGAAAACTCTTTTGCTTTTTTGAAATACAGCGCCGCCAGCCGCGGCTCGTTGGCCTCGGCCAGGTGGTCGCCCATGTGGTTGAGCAGCATCACGCCTTCATCCATGCTGCGCAGCGTCCGGTAAAAGCCGTCTTCCACCTGTTCGGTTACCGCCGTCAGGAGGGCATCGGAGGAAAAAGCGTGGCCCGTGTGGCAGCGAAACCGGAACCGGGTGGCTTCCCGGAACCGGGCCAGCACCCCACCGCATTCCGGGCAGGTAAAAGGCGTCAGGTCACCGGTTTTAAAAAGCGCCAGTGCAGCATCAGTGTCTTCGGCGGCAACGGCAATTTCTTTCTGAGTACGGCCATTGGGTTTCATAGCAAACGTGTTTTGAGGGATTTCTTCCCGGCAAAGTCGTGTCAACAAGGGGGCCATTTCGGCCACCGGCACGCAGTAATCTACCGCCACGGCGCGCAGGGCGTTTTCCGGCATAGACGGCACATCGGCATCGGCGGGGTGCTGCACAACGGCCAATCCCCCGGCTTCTTTAATCGTCCACAGGCCCGAAGTTCCGTCATCCAGCGCGCCGGAAAGAATCACTCCAATCACGCGGGGGCCATAGGCGTAGGCCGCCGACCGGAAAAGCGGGTCAATGGCCGGGCGAAAGCGGTTTTCCTTGGGACCGTGGGTAGTGCGCAGCACGCCGTCTTCCAGCAGCAGGTGGCGGTCGGGTGGGGCCACATAGATATGGCCCGGCTTCAGGGCTTCGCCGTCGCAGGCATTGGAGGCCGGCAGCGATCCACATTTATTAAAAACCTGGGGCAGAACGCCGGTGGTGTCGGGTGCCATGTGCCAGACGATTAGAAGCGTTGCCGGCAGGTCGGCAGGCAAGCCGGCCACCAGGGTTTTCAGCGCGTCAAAACCGCCTGCCGAAGCGCCAATGACAATAATGTTTCTGGTTTGCATAAGCGGCTGTTTAGGGAACTTTCCGGAAAAACAGCCGTTTCCGTGCCACTGTGCTACCGGCCTGTGGAAGCCACCGCATATTTAGAGTCTCTGCAAAGCAGTTTCTTAAAAAACAGAATGGCCGTATGGACCGCGTTGCCGGATTTTCAAAACAAAAATCCCTGCGAAACACGTTTTGTTTTTATGCATTATAACAGCAACACCGACAGCCCGTAATCCGCGAATAAAATCAGGATGCAGGTTACGATCACTGAAGTGGTGGATGCCCGTCCGATTTCCAGCGCGCCGCCCTGCACATGATAGCCGAAATAGGCCGGAATGGTCGAAATCAAAAATGCAAATACAAAGGATTTAATCAGGGCAAACCACACGTTGAACGGTACGAATTTCTGCATCAGTCCGCGCTCAAACTGCTCGCTTGTCAGGATGCCGCTCATGGTTCCGGCCAGGTAGCCGCCGCCAATGCTTACGGCAATGGAAATGACAATCAATAGCGGAATCATACTAACAGCTGCCAGCACTTTCGGCAATACCAGATAAGCTTTGGTGTTGATGCCCATAATCTCCAGCGCATCAATCTGTTCGCTCACCCGCATATTGCCCAGTTCCGAAGCAATTTTAGATCCCACCACGCCGGCCAGCACAATGCTGACGACCGTTGGCGAAAGCTCCAGAATGGTAGAGTCGCGCACTACTCCGGCAATCACATGGCGCGGAATCAGAGGTGAGAGGAGTTGGTAAGATGTCTGGACCGTCAGCACCATACCCAGAAACACAGAGATAATGAGCACAATCGGCAGCGAACGGATACCAATATCATTGCACTGCGCCATCAGTTCGCGCCAATATAAACGGCCGTTTTCCGGACGGGTAAAACCACCGGTCAGCATCATCGAATAGCGGCCTACATGGGTAAAAAAATTACGGAACATGGAAAAAAGATTGGAGCCCCCGATACCAAAGGGCGTCGCACGCATGAATCCTGCGAGTGCCTCTGGTGTAAAGGATTTCCTTCGGGAACCAACGCCTTATAAGCGCCCCTGCAAGTTGCGACAAGAAAAATAAATCTAATGCAGCCTTTTCCTTGTTGCGCTTCTGGAGGGAAATAACGGGCAGTAATCCCGTTGCGGCTCCCGCCCGCGCAGACTTTTCGGGTTGGGATTGCTTTGGAACTGCATCGGCCGCCGCTCGCGCCAACTGGTAAAGAGCTTCCCTGTCGTCTTTACAGTCGGTGTCAGGTTTTGTAGTTATAGCAGCTTTCGGGCTTCACGCCGTATTGATCCGCCACGCGCTTCATCTTTTCCGGACTGCCGCTCACCAGGGCCACCAGCCGCAATATTTCCGGAAATTTCTGCCCAGATCACCCACCTGGAGGCAGCCCGCATCTCACAAGAACGGTTCGTTTTCAACGCTTTTTAAAGGACTTACCCAGCCCTATAGCAAGGGGCGCGGCGCCAATCAGGAGCACGACCCCAACGGTAACCATAGCTATCTGGAAAAGCCCAAAAAGAATGCGCAACCAGTCAGAGCCCCAAAAACAAACCGCATTCAGGGGCATGAAAAGCCGGCTTTCTGAGGTGCCGGGTGCGGCAAAGACTTTGAAATTATGCGCTGCGCCGGCCGCTTCTGCCGCCCTTTGGAGCTGTTCCCGATGCTGCTCGCTGCTGTGAGCCGTGTTCCAAAACCGGTACGAATACCGCTTCATGGCCCCAACCTCCATTTTACGAATGACTGCTCCGGTGGAAGCATCCAAATAGTGGTATTTCACGTTTACAACCGCATGGGGCAATTGCCGCCCTGCCCGGGGTCTCCAGAACGCATCTACTTTTTCTACTGTTGCCGGTACTGCCACCCACGCCGGGTGCGTTACCTCGAATTCCAGATACTGAAGCCTTGGGGAAAGGGAAAAAATCAGCACGAAGAATCCATAGACCAGCCCTGCCGTCCACAAAAAAGACCGGCTCCAGAGCGGCTTGCGTCGAACGAAGAGGTGTACCAAAAAGGCCGTCAGCAGCGCCAGGCCGAAGAGCAGCAGCGAATGAAAAAAGATAAAAACGCCCAGCAGAACGGGCAGGATAACCCAGTTAAGCAGTTTGCTGGATGTTTTTCGGGCTGTTTTGAGATACGCGTCGTTTGGGTTCTCCATATCAGTCGGAAGGCAGAAAGCAAATAGCTTGCCTCACTTTTAAAGCCCCTTGAAATAGGCCGCATATTTTGCGCTAATCATCCGCAGCTTCGGCAGGATATAGGCGTCGCAGAACGGCCCGGCCCTGTTTTTCCGGAAATAATCCTGATAGTTTTCGGTATTTTCCCGAAAGGCGACAAACGGCAGGGCCCGGGTAATAATCGGCGCTTCAAAATCGGCCTGATTAACGTCAATCAGGGTCTGGATTTGGGGAATTTTTTCTTCTAAGACATACACCGCCGACCGGTATTTGGAGCGGAAAGCGTGCGCTTTGGTAGCCGCGTGGGTGTGCAGGTGAATGGCAATCAGCACCGGCAGCGGAATTTTGGAAGGATCGTAATGAACCAGCACGGCTTCCGAGAAAGCATCGTTCGGCGGTGTGGACGCAATCCAGCCTTGTTCTACTTTTTCCACGCCTTTTAGTGACATAAAATACGCTTCGGTGCACCAGTGGCAGCCGCCACCCAACCCGATTTTTTGAAGAGGCATACGTTCTGAAAACTATTCCCGCTTGCCTTTGAAAAAGGCATACATCGCCATGGCGTGCCCGTGACCGAGGCCGAATTCGTCTTTCAGCCAGTTGGTGATTTCCGTTGCCTTCACGCCGGATTTGAGCTGATCGGCCTCTAAAAATCCTTTCTCGGTCGCGAGGGCTTTAAAATCTTCCGGCGTTTTGCCGGTTTTGGTTTGGATATTGTCGAGATAAGCCTGAAAGGACATGGGGAAGAATAAAAGGTGAAAAGGCTGATTCTGAAATCAAATTTACCCGGAAAAATCCAGCATTACTACACAAAAAGAGACACCCAATTTGGGTGTCTCTACCAGCACAGCTTCTCTATCGTCCTTCGTCTACGCCAGCCCTGCTACCAGTTCGCGCCAGTCTTCGCGCTCCGGCTGACCGGGTTTGCGCTGTCCGAAGAACTGCACAATCATCTCGCCGGCTTCGTCAAACACTTCTACAGAGGTCACAATGCCGTCCACCGAAGGCTTTTTCACGATCCAGGTCTGGGCAATGGCGCTTTCGCGCAGGTGCAGGTTGAATTCCGGATCCAGGACGTTGTACCACGGACCGGCTTCCATTACCTTTTTCACCGGACCAGTGTGGATTTGAATGCAGCCGCGGTTGCCTACAAACACCATAATCGGCGTGCCGTTTTCAGAGGCGGTTTGCAAAATCCGGCGGCTTGCGTCATTAGAGATTTGCATTGCATGGCCTTCGGGGGCGAGGCGCAGCGCCTGCATCCGGCTTACGCGGTGCTTGCCCAGCATCGGGAAGAAATCGTGGGTATCCTGCAAAGCCAGCCAGGCGCTTTGAAAGGCTTCGGCATCCACCTGCGCGTCGGGCATTTCGGCGGGTTTCGGTTTGAAAGCTTCGGTGATGATTTCCGGAACTTCGGTTGCCGTATGCTTTGCTACCAGCGCTTCGTAGGCCGCCTTGTCGGTGTGGTCGGTTACGTAGATTTTATGCACCGCCTCGCCGCTTTTGTCAAAAAACTGAATGCTTTGGCGACCGCCTTCGTTTACGGCAAAACCCCATTTCCACGACATCATAAACAAGCGCAGGTCAATGTCGGGGTTCACCACCAGGCCCACCGGACCTTCAAACGAAACGTTGGTGTACACGCCGTGGCGCTCGTGCACCGCATTATCGTTGCGGGTGAGGGCCATAACGCTGCCAAGATTCTGAATTTCTTTCAGAATTTCCGGAAAATTGGCCGTCAGGCGCACTACGTTTTCGCCGGTAGCGACCAGTTCGGCTTCGCTGACGCCCAGATTGCGGGCGGCATCGCGGATGCGCAGCTTCGGGTTTTCGGCCTTCAAGGCTGCGTATTTTTCACTTAAGGATTGCGTGAGTGTTGTCATTTCTTAAAAAGAGATTTTAAGGTTGAAAAATTCAAAAGTCAAATTCCGGAAATCAAGGGTTCCGGAAACTTAATTTAACCCTCACCTTCCCCTTTGGGACAGATGAGTACAGGTTTTTACGCCACTGCCTGCGTCGCAAGGGAAGGCATTACAATCGGGTGGCTGTATTCGGGGTGGTCAATGAGGTGAATGGGAAAATCGTAGGCTTCGGTCAACAGACTGGAGATGAGCACCTGCCGCGTGTCGCCGAAGGAAAGGCGCTTGCCGCCTTTGAGCAAAAGAATCTTATCGGCGTACTGCATGGCCAGGTTCAGGTCGTGGAGGACGACGACTACCGCCGTTCCGGATTGGGCAAATTCCCGCGCCGAAATCAAGGCCGCCTGTTGGTGGCGGATGTCCAGGTTGTTGCTCGGCTCATCCATAAACAGGTAGCGCGAACCGCTTTCCACCGGTTCCCAGATTTGGGCAAACACCCGCGCCAGGTGCACCCGCTGTTGCTCGCCGCCGGAAAGTTGCAGATAGTTACGGTCTTTGAGATGAAAAACGCCGGCTTTTTGCAGCGCTTCGTCCACAATCCGGAAATCCTGTGCGGCGGGGCGGCGCTTAAAATGCGGGTAGCGGCCCATCATCACCACTTCCGAAACGTCAAACGGCATGGTGAGCGCGGTATGTTGCTGCATCACGGCCAGTTGGCGCGCCAGATGGGTGGAATTCCAGCTGTTGAGCGCTTTGCCGTCGTAGGAAACACTGCCTTCGTGGCCCGAAAGCGCACCGGTAAGCAGTTTTAAAAGGGTGCTTTTTCCCGCACCGTTGGCGCCCACAATCGCCAGCATCTCGCCAGACTGCACCGTGCAGGAAACGTTCTGCACCAGGGGCAGCGACCCGATTTTATACGAAAGATTTTGTGCCTGAAGCATGATTACATTCCAATATTGAAGCGCCGCTCGCGGAGCAGCAAAAACAAGAAAAACGGCCCGCCAATCAGCGAGGTGAGCACGCCAATGGGCAGCTCAGTGTTGCCGAAAGCCGTGCGGGCAATCAAATCGGCTACGAGGAGTAGAATGGCCCCGCCGAGCGCCGACAGCGGTAAGAGATACCGGTGGTCCGGCCCGCTGATCAGTCGGATGATGTGCGGCACAATCAAGCCCACAAACGCAATCACCCCGGACACGGCAACCGACGCACCGACGCACAAAGCCGCCAGCAAAATCACGGTTGTTTTCACCCGCTCGGTGCGCACGCCCAAGTGTGCCGCGTTGGTTTCGTTTAAGGCAAAGGCATTGAGCGATTTTCCCATTAAGGGCAGGAGAATCAAGGCCAGAATGGTGAATGGCAAAATGCCCGTCACCACCGTCCAGTTGGCCCCGCCAAGCGAGCCGAGCGTCCAGAAGGCAATGCTGCGCAGCTGGCTATCGGTGGCCGTATAGGTGAAAAAGCCGGTTCCGGAAAGGGCAATGGCGTTGATGCCAATCCCGGCCAAAAGCATCATCGTTACAATGGTTTTTCCACCCGCCTGCGACAGCCGGTACACCAAAACCGCACTGATTAAAGCGCCCAAAAACGTAACTACCGACAAACTATACACGCCCGCCACGCCGCTCAATCCGCCCAGCAACCGGCCACTGAGTACAATAAACGCAACGGCAGAAACACTTGCGCCCGAGGAGATGCCAATCAGCCCCGGATCGGCCAGCGGATTCCGGAAAAGACCTTGCATTGCGGCTCCGGCAAGGGCCAGCGACGCGCCCACGAGCACCGCCAGGCACACGCGCGGCAACCGGATAGCCAGCAGCACGGCTTCGTGTACTTTCTCTTCGTTCGTAAGTGAAACCGCATTTTCCCCACCGAGGCGACTGCCGAGAATCCGGAAAATCTCGCCCGGCGCAATGGACAGCGCGCCCAGTCCCGCTCCCAGCAGCATGGCTACCAGCAGCGCAGCAGTGAGCGCGACGTACCAAAGCTTAATTTTTTGAGGCAACAGCAGTGTTGATTTTAGTGGCCAGTTCGCTTAGGGCCTGTCCGGTGCGCGGGCCAAAGCCGGTGAGGAGCTGGCCGTCCATTTCAATTACGGCCTTGTTGCGGCCTGCGGTGGTTTGCGCCACGCCGGGTACCGCCAGCAGTCCGTCGATGCCGCCGAGCGATTGCAGACCGTCATCAAAAAGCAGGATTACATCGGGGTTAGAAGCCACCATGCCTTCGCTGGTCAGGGGTTTGAATTCTTCAAAACCGGTTGCGGCGTTTTGAGCTCCGGCCAACTCAATCATGGCTTTCATGGGTGTGTTATCACCGGCCACCATCATAGTTCCTGCGCCACGGGCATAGATGAAAAGAACCTTTGGCTTTCCGGAAAGCGCAGGTGCTTTCTGGGCATCGGCTGCGATGTTGTTATTAATGGCAGCGGCTTTTTCAGAAGCGCCAAAGCTGTCGGCCACGGCAGACACCAGCTGCTGCGCACCGGCCACGCTGTAGGTGAGCGGAAACACCATTACCTGCGTGCCTGCGCCGCGAAGCTGGGTCAGCAGGTCGGGCTTCAATTGAGCTTCAATGCCAACGACATATTGGGGCCGGAGCGCCAGAATGGCCTCGGCGTTCATGTTGCGGTTGTGGCCGACTTTGGGCAGCTTTTGCACCGATTCCGGAAAGGTGCTGGTCACGTCCACGCCCACGATGTTGGATTCTAAGCCAAGAGCGGAGAGCGCTTCGGTGGTGGTGCCGCTGAGGGAAACGATGCGGGTGCTATCGGTAAGGCGGGCTGCGGTGCCGGCACCGTCGTTGGTGGACGATTTACAGGCGGTGAAAGCCAGGGTGGCCGCACACAGAAACCGAAGGATATTTTTTTGCAAAACTTTGAAGCGTTTTTTTTAAAGTTTGCAAAGGACGTTTTATTACTTTAGAATGACTTTCCAAATCGGGAAAGATTAGTAAGGGAGGCGTGGAAAGGCCTGGTAGGCAGGAAAATTTCCGGAAAGTGCTTCTTAAATTTGTAGGAAAGCCTATTTTTCTATGTCCAGCGCCTTAAAATATATTGTGGATGAAACTGGTCAGAAAACTTCTGTGCTGGTGCCGGTGAAGGTTTGGGAAGAGCTGAATGCGGATTACCGGAAACTGCAAGCCAAACTGGCTGTCTTTGATAGCATCCGAAAGGGTTTGAAGGAAGTAAAAACGGCGCACAAAAGGGGTAAGAACCTACAATCGCTCCGGGATTTTCTGAAATGACGGTAACGGTTCAAATCACCAAGAGCTTCCGGAAAATAGGGTTATGCATTTATGGTCCCTATCTTTTGTCATCCCGGAACGGGATCTTGGAATATTGTGAGACCCCGTTCCGGGGTGACAAAAAAATTCTAAGACTATAGAAGATTCGTTATGAAAGGAAGGGTGCTTTTTATAGTACTAACGTTTGCACTTTCCTCTTGTTTCTGGGGACCGGATGCTTACGAAAAAGATGTAAATGGTCGTTTCTTTCTTTATAGTGAAGACTATACAACAAGCGATGTTTGTCTTGGAACCATTCAGGCGGGCGGTGAGCGCATCGGCGACGGTTACTTATGCTTTATTAAAAGAATTGGCTGGGATAACTCGTTTTTAATCTGCGAAACCAAAATTAATGGTTATTATATACAGGATTTAAGGTTTTTGAAAGATAAGCACGCAGTGCAATTCAGAGGAGCCTTATATGGGCCTTTTTCGGAAGAAACTTTCAATCAGCAGCGGGTTCGTTTAGGGGTGAGTCAGCAGTTAAATTTTGACATTTCCTACTAACCCTTCTGTTCAAAAGCACTATGATTTCCCCAAAATTTCCTCACTAAAAATTCCAACAGCCCACGCCGCTTACCTTCACTCCATGCAACCGCTTCTTTTGCTTCATGGCGCGATTGGCGCAGCCGACCAACTCCAACCGCTGGCCGAAGCGCTTTCCAATCATTATGAAGTGCACCGGTTTTCGTTTTCCGGACACGGCGGGAAGGAGATTCCGAAAGCTGGTCTGTCCATTGCCCTTTTTGCCAACGAGCTCCGGGATTATATAGAAACGCACGGGTTGCAGGGCGCGCCGGTTTTTGGCTACAGTATGGGCGGTTATGTGGCGCTTTATCTGGCGAAGACCCAACCCGGTTTAATCAGCAAAATCATTACACTGGCTACCAAGTTTGAGTGGAATGGGGAAATCGCCGAGCGCGAATGCGCCATGCTGAATCCGGAAAAAATTGAAGCGAAACTGCCTGCTTTTGCGCATGCGCTGGCTGCGCGTCACGCACCGGTAGACTGGAAAGAAGTACTCGGAGCCACCGCCGTTATGCTGCGGGCTATGGGTGCCGAAAATCCTTTAAAAGAAACTGATTATCCGGCGCTCGACCTGCCGGTGCTCTTGCTGCTCGGCGACCGCGATAAAATGGTGGGCCTGGACGAAACGCGGCGCGCTTTTAATGCTTTGCCGAAGGGCGCGCTGGGCGTGCTGCCCCAAACCGCCCACCCGATCGAACAGGTAGATGTTTCGCTGTTGGCTTTTCTGATTCAAGGCTTTTTGAAAGCCGTATTTCCGGAAAAAAGGTTATGAAAGTACTGTTTTTAAGCCTGTTCATATTTTCTGCCACCGCAGCGCTTGCGCAGGAGTCACTCGTCAAAGACCTCGACGGCGACGGTATCAACGACAAAGTGTATCTCGACCCGGCCAGATCGGTGCTCGTATGCGAGTTATCTACCCAGAATTTCCGGAAAGTTGAGAGCTATCCGGTTGATTATTTTTCGGAGAACGCCCGGCTGGAACCCACCCGGAATGGCTTTGAGTTTCGCAACAATTTTATGCGGGCGGGCTATGGGGCACAGTTTCGCTACAGCTCTTTTCTGGAGCAGGTGCAGCTGATTGGCATGAGCCGCTATGAGTTTGGCAATGCCGCCAACGACGGCAGCGGCGAGTCGAGCGTCAACCTGCTGACCAATCATTATATCGGCAACTGGAACTATTATGACCCGAATGCGAATGGTGGAAAGGGCGAACTGGTGAAAATGCCCTCAATCAAAGTAAAAATGCTGTTCCCGACAGTAAAGTTTGAATCCTTTGGCGATGAAATCGTCTATGATTATATGGAGCGTTGTGCGGAGCTGTTCGAGAAAAACAAGGCGCGGATGATGAAAGGGAAGTAAGTTTTTATAGGTGAAATGTGTGGCCCATGGAGTGCTTATCCAGAAAATCACACCCGCTATTTTGACTGTCACCTTTGGTTCTTTTGAAGGGCTTTTAATGTGCCTTTCAGGCCTGGATGTGGATGTCATATTTATCCAGCAGCCCCGAAACGCCCAGGATTGAAAACTTCGCTTTTTTAATCCGGTTATTTTCCGGGTCGATCGAGTAATCTGAAGCGGTCCGGAAATCGGCTTTTACGAGAATGGTTCGATCAAAGGTTGCGTGTTTCAGATTGCAGTTGTCAAACACGGCGCTGCTTAAATCGGCTTCGGCAAAATCGGTCTCGGCCAGCTGCGAATTCCGGAAAACGGTTTTTTGAATTTTGGTTTTATAGAAAGAAGAATGGCCCAGCTGGCAGCCGTCAAACGAGAAGGACAAAGCAAACGGATTGCAGGTGTCGAAGCGCAGACCCAGCATTTTGCAGTCCTTAAATGCAACGCACTGAAAAGCGGTTTTCTCCAGCTTCGCCAGGCTCAGATTGCAACTGTTGAAGGTGCAGTCGATAAACTTAAATCCGGAAAGGTCGCCGTCTGAAAAGTCACATCCATTGAAAAGGCAGCTTTCGTATTCGCCTTTTGCGGGCAAAGATTCTTTCTCAAAGGTTTGATCCTGGATGTAAGGTTCGGGATTTGTCATTTGTGAGGGCTTGCGTTTCACTGCTAATCATAGTGGAACCGGCATTGCAGTATAATGCACTTCTGGTTATCGCCTTTCTTGCCTTCAATTGTATAAACCAGGCGGTGCTCGCCGGTAATTCTTCTGGACCAATAGCCTTTGAGCGCAAACTTCAGCGGTTCTGGTTTCCCAATGCCACTGAAAGGATTTCGGCTGATGTCTTTAAGCAGTGCTCTGATTTTTCCGGCTACGTCGGCATCCTGGTCGATCCAGTATTCAAAGTCCTGCCAACCATGTTCCGTAAACTCAAAGTTCATTGGGCATCTCTGGATTGCGAATCGGTCAGCTCAAATTTCCGGGTTTTTCCGCCCTCGGCCTGCGCCATGGCTTCTGTAAGGCGGGTTCGGTTGGCGTTGGTAGAAAGCAGATGACCCGTTTCGTGTAGGGCATTGTATTCTTTAATCGACATAATAACCACCGCATCATCGTCGCCAGATCTAGGCACAACAATAATATCGGAAGACTGGGTCACGTCATCAAAATACTTCTTGATATTGGAGCGGAGTTGAGATATGGTAATCGCCTGCATGGTATAGTAACAGATTTCGTACGTTTAAAGGTACAAAATTTGGTGGTAAAAAAGAAAAAGCCGCAGGCTTTCACCCACGGCTTTCTAAGCTTCATTATTCCGGGAATTTCCGGCAAATCTGCTTACACCTCCGCGTTCATATACGCCTCAGTGGGCTCGCAGGTGCAAATCAGGTTCCGGTCGCCGGCAGTGTTGTTTACGCGCTTTACGCTCGGCCAGAATTTATGCGCCGCGACGTATGCCAGCGGGAAAGCAGCTTCTTCGCGGCTGTAAGGGTGGTTCCAGTCGTTGGCGCACACTTCCCACTGCGTATGCGGCGCGTTTTTCAGCGGGTTGTCCAGCTTGTCGGCGCGGCCTTCTTCAATCGCGCGGATTTCTTCGCGGATTGCCAGCAGCGCTTCGCAGAAACGGTCCAGTTCGCCTTTGTCTTCGCTCTCGGTCGGCTCAATCATAATGGTACCGGGAACGGGGAAGGAAAGGGTCGGAGCGTGGAAGCCATAGTCCATGAGGCGCTTGGCTACGTCTTCGGCTTCAATACCGGCGCTTTTCTTAAACGGCCGCAGGTCGGCGATAAACTCGTGGGCACAAGTGCCGTTCGCGCCGGTGTAGAGGATGTCATACGCGCCGTCAAGCCGTACGCGCATATAGTTGGCGTTCAGGATGGCGATTTCAGTTGCCTTGCGGAGGCCGCGCGCACCCAGCAGACGGATATACGCGTAGGAGATCAGGAGGATGGAAGCGGAGCCATACGGCGCTGCGCTCACCATACCGCCATGCCTCTCCCCGGCCTCCCCAACCCCTCCGAAGGAGGGGCTTTCTCCCTCCCCTCCGGGGAGGGCCGGGGTGGGGCTTGGCAGGAACGGCTCCAGGTGCGCTTTGCAGCAAATGGGACCCATACCGGGACCGCCGCCGCCGTGCGGAATCGCAAAGGTTTTGTGCAGGTTCAGGTGACACACATCCGCGCCAATGAGGCCGGGGGCGGTCAGGCCCACCTGCGCGTTCATGTTTGCACCGTCCATATAGACCTGTCCGCCGTGCTGGTGGATAATGGCGTTGATTTCCTTTACCGTTTCTTCATACACCCCATAGGTGCTCGGGTAGGTAATCATGATACCGGCGAGACGGTCGGCGTATTGTTCGGCTTTGGCGCGAAGGTCGGCCACATCGATCGTGCCGTTTTCCAGCGCTTTTACCACCACAACCTTATAGCCCGCCATAACCGCCGAGGCCGGGTTGGTGCCGTGTGCCGAAATCGGAATGATCATTACATCGCGGTGGCCTTGCCCGTTCGCTTCGTGGTAGTCGCGGATCGTGAGCAGACCGGCGTATTCGCCGTTGGCACCGGAGTTGGGTTGCAGCGAACAGGCGTCGAATCCGGTAATCACGCTCAGGTAGCGCTCCAGTTCCCGCATGATCTGCATATAGCCGCCCACCTGCGCTTTCGGGGCGTAGGGATGCATTTTGCTCCAGTGGCTCCACGACAGCGGAATCATCTCGGTGGCCGCGTTGAGCTTCATGGTGCAGCTGCCGAGCGGAATCATGCTCCAGTTGAGGCTCAGATCCTTTCCTTCCAGCAGGCGCAGGTAGCGCATCATCTGGGTTTCGGAGTGGTAGCGGTTAAAGACTTCGTGTTGCAGGAAATCGCTGGTGCGGGCCAAAGCCTCCGGAATGCCGTCGAGCTCATTGCGGGTGTTGAGTACGGCCGGGGTTTCGTCGCCACCAAACAGCGCCACGAGGTCGGAAACGTCACTCAAAGTGGTGGTTTCATCAATGGAAATGCCAATGGTAGCGTCTTCGAAGTAGCGCAGGTTGATGCGGGCTTCTTCGGCTTTCCCGCGAATAGCGTCGGTATTTTTTGCTTTCACCCACAGCGTATCGAAGTGAGAAGCGTTCAGCACTTCCACACCCGCTTCGCGCAGGGCTTCGGCCAAGGCATGGGCCAGCACCGATACGCGGTGGGCAATATTTTTCAGCCCTTCCGGACCATGATACACGGCATACATCGCCGCCATATTGGCCAGCAGGGCTTGCGCCGTGCAGATGTTGGAAGTGGCTTTTTCGCGTTTAATGTGCTGCTCGCGGGTTTGCAGGGCCATGCGCAGGGCGCGCTGTCCGGAAGCATCCACCGAAACACCAATAATGCGGCCCGGAATGGAGCGCTTGAATTCGTCTTTGGTAGCAAAGAAAGCCGCGTGCGGACCACCAAAGCCCAACGGAACGCCAAAGCGCTGCGAGTTGCCAAGAGCCACATCGGCGCCCATTTCGCCCGGCGTCTTGAGGAGCGTCAGCGCCAGCAGATCGGTAGCAAAGGCTACGAGTGCACCCGCGCCATGTACTTTCTCTACAAAAGCAGTATAATCTTCTACGCTGCCTTTGTCGTTGGGATATTGCACCAGCGCGCCGAAGAACGATTCGTCCAGTTCGGCGGTTTTATAATCGCCAAAAACCACTTCAATTTTCAGCGGCTCGGCGCGGGTGAGGACAACGGCTTTGGTTTGCGGAAAGGTATGGATATCCACAAAAAACTTCGCACGTTCCGGCTTTTCGGTGCTTTTGTTTTTAGCGGCGAAGAACATACCCATGGCTTCGGCTGCGGCAGTGCCTTCGTCGAGCAAAGAGGCGTTGGCAATCGGCAGGCCGGTGAGGTCGCTCACCATGGTCTGGAAGTTCAGCAGGCTTTCCAGCCGGCCCTGGGAAATCTCGGCCTGGTAGGGCGTGTATTGGGTGTACCAACCCGGGTTTTCAAATACGTTGCGCAGAATCACCGAGGGCGTGAG
>JAEVZP010000166.1 GCA_023392185.1 Bacteroidota bacterium | reverse complement strand
GTGCTGACCTGCTCGGCGGAAGACCTGGAATACCTTTCCAAAGAACACAACGCAGATAATCTGGCGCTGTTGCCCAATGGCGTAGATCTGGAACAGTTTCAAACCGAAAAGCACGATTATACGGGCGCGCAAACCTTGCTGTTTACCGGCAATATGGACTACGCACCCAACGTGGACGCAGTGGTGTATTTCGCCAAAGAAATTTTTCCCCTAATCCTTCAAAACCACCCGCAGGCCCGCTTCGTGATTGCCGGTCAGCGGCCCGTAAAAGCGGTGGTGGCGCTGGCGTCTAAAAACATAGAAGTTACCGGTTTTGTAGAAAACCTGGCCACCATGTACAGGCGGGCGGCCGTGCTGGTGGCACCGCTTCGTTTTGGCGCGGGCACCCAAAACAAAGTACTGGAAGCGATGGCCATGGGCGTTCCGGTAGTGTGTTCGCAGGTGGGGTTCAACGGCCTCGGCATTGCCGACGGCGACGGCGCTTTTATGCGCACCGGCACCGAATCTTTTGCGGCGCAGGTCTGCGAATTGCTTTCGGGCGAAAAGCTGCGCGAAAAAACCGGAAATTCCGGAAAGGTCCACATCCGCACGCAGTTTGGCTGGGATAGTGTGGCCGGAACACTGGAAGGGTATCTGGAGGAGATTACCAGGTAGCAATTTCCGGAAATCCACCCCTATTTTCCGGAAAAATGCACCCCAACCGCTTCCCGCGTCAGACTATCCACCAGCGGCGAAGGGCTTAAAACCGACGTCGTGTCGGGGAGGAGCGGGGTGGATATTGAAGGGGGAGCGGGTTTACGCCACGGCATCAAAAACTGCGACAAACGATCGAAACTGCGCCGGTAGGAGATGCCGGCCCCGCTCCGCGATACATTGTCGTTGATCAGCACGTCGTAATTGGCGGTATGAAAAACATTGAGGCGCAACCGGCCATCTTCCTGAAGCAGGTATTGCAGGCGGAAATCGCCTACCGGATTAAAATTATTTCGGTTGTTGTTCCCCACCGGTCGACCCCAGTCATAAGCCGAGCCCACTTCGGCAATCAGGCGGTCGTTGAAGAAATTGCGGCGTACGCCCAGCTTCACTTCGTTGCGCTCAGTCGTGGTGCCGTCGCCGGTGCCGCCCGCGAGGTCGTAGCTTTTATAGCGCAGGTCCAGGGCAATCTGATTATCGCCGGTGAGCTTGCTGATGATATTGGTGAGCTGGCCGGAAACATTGGAGGAAAGCATATCGCTCACGTTGTTGATCACCGACCGGCTTGCCGTTCCGGTAGCGATGCCCTGGCTGGGCACAAAACTGCCGATGAGCAGCAGGGAAGCCACCTGATCGAAGAGTTCGCGCTCGTTTTGACGGATGCGGCGCAGTTCGGTTTCGGCTACGGTGCCGGTGGAGCGACCGTCGGGCAGGTTGATGTCGAAGGTGAAAACCGGCTCGGTGAGCGATCCTTTCATGCGCAGCAACAGGTCCACTTTCTGGCGCGTTTGGGCATCGGTGCGCTCGGCCTGGGGCAGACTTTCCACCTGGCGGGGATCCAGTAAATCATAGAGGCGGGCGTAGGTAGGATAAATGGCTTCCACATTCAGCCGTGTTTGGGCAATCGGCCCGCTAAACGATATGGTGCTGCCGCTGTTGATATTAAAGCGCCGCTGGAAAGCCACTTGCCGCAGCGTGAGCGTATAATCGCCGCTTTCCATGGTCAGATTCCCGTAGAGGCGTGCTGCCGCGCCTGAAGGCAATTCCAGGCGTATGGAGCCGTTGCCCCGCGCATTGATGGCGTCGCCGGTAGCCGGATCCAGAATCATACTGACGGCTACCAGCGGATTGGCGATGGCATCCAGGTTCATCGAAAATCGAAGCGGTGTTTTAGCGGTGCTTTTCTGTTGCTGCTCGCTGTAATCTTTAAAAGTGACAAAGCTGTAGCTGCTCGTGCCGTCGGAGGACGTGACAGGCAGGTACAGATTTCCGGGTTTGGTGGGCACAGCCCGCATTACGTTCAGTTGCAGGTTGTCGGTAGTGCCGCGCAACGACACCTCGGCAGCTGCCGTTACGTTGCCGTAATACAGGTCGTTTTCGTGGGCCCGCAGGTTCAGTGCTTCGATGCTGGTAGCTTTCACATCCACTGCAAAGCGCATGTCGCTGAAATTGCGGTGTGTGATATTGCCGGTAATGTCGGCACGGTTGCCGGCGCGGTCATACAGACCAATGGTGCCGAGGCCGATGTTGCGGTTGGTTACGCTGATAGTGGCGTTTGGAACGGTGTACTGCACGCCCGTATAATCAAGCCGAAGCGCCGCGTTGCGCAACACTAGGGTACCGTTGGTCTTAGGGTCGGCGGGGGTGCCACCAACGGTTACAACGCCGTCCATACTGCCTTTAAGGCTGCTTACAGACCCAATTGTGAAAGGTTGTATCCAGTCCAGTGGTGCATTGTCGAAAACAATCTGCCCGTTGAGCAGGGCATTGGAGGAGTCGAGATCGAAAGTGCCGCCTGCGCGCAGCGAAGCACCGGACCGGTAGATGCCGGTTTGCGGCTCCAGAATCAGTCGGTTTTCCGGAAAATGATACGCGCCGAGCACCGAAATATTCCCAATCGTATCGACGCCCAGCGCTAGGTCTGTTGCCTGGAGTGCTGCTTTCAGCCGCCGGCTTTCGCGCATTGGTTCATACAGCTGCACCGTTCCGTTCACCCGACCGGCAGTCTGGTATTCGCGCAGCGATTCGATTTCCCGCAGGTTGGAAAGATCATAGTGCGAGATGTTGGCAGTCAGAACGGGTGTGCCGTTTTCGAAGTTGCTGTTGAGAGTCACCCGCTGTTCGTCGGAGTGGATGTCCAGATTCCGGATCAAGAGGTAATCGTCTGCAAAAGCAAAGGCGTTGTTTCCGGAAATTTCCCAGCGGTCGGCATTGAGCAGAAACTCCGAAGGCCGCAGAAAACCGGAAAGCGTGTCGCCATGCGCATGCGCAAAGCCCTGAATACGGGCCGAGCCATAGGCATTGGGCGAGTGGGTGACAACTGAAAAATCCAGCGAATCGGCCCCCACCAGCAGGTTCATGTCGAGGGTAGCATTGAGCAGATCGTTGCCGGTATAAAACCGTTTGGCAGATCCGGTCAGCAAAATTCTTTCATAATCGCCGTTGGCCAGAACGGTTGTATTTTTCAAATAGAGCGGTCCGATCTGCGCAAACGGAAAGTTGGCTTCCGCTACCAGCCGCCGTTCTGCCGTTTTCATAAAACCATACAGCGTCCCGGAGTCAAAACCCCGGATTTGGGGCAGCAAAACCGCAAAAAGCGGATCGATTTCGTGGGTAAAAATGCTGTAAGTGAAATCCTGTAATTCCGGAATTTTCTTTGGCGGATCAATATAGTTGGGCAGGTAGCCGGCGAGGAAAAGTTGTGTTGTAGCAGGTACTTGGGTGAGGAGGAATTTTCCGGTCAGTTCGGCGGAAAGGGCATTGCTGGTAATCAGCAGCTTCCGGATTTTGGCCGTGTCGATCGAGGACGTGAGCTCAATGGAGTCGAGGTCGAGGCGGGCGCCGTTGCGCCGCAGGTCAATATTGTAGAGTGTAGCCGAACCGGTAAAATCATCTAAGTCAAGCCCGGTAGTGGCAATGCGCAGGTCGGCAGAGGCCAGGGTAGAATCCTGTACAAAACCCAGCGCCTTCCAGTTGCTTTGCAGCAGGTGGGCATCGGCTGCCAGAAGCGGTTTGGGACCGGAGAAATCCACCGTTCCGGTAAAAGACATCGCCACATTGGGGTCGGTTACCTGCCCGGTTCCGGAAAATTTCTTTCTCGCCAGAATGCCGTCCACCAGAATATTGGAATAAGGATAGCCGCCGACTTCAAAGCGATTGATATTGCCGTTGAGGTGCACCTCGGCCAGCAAGGGGTCAAAGCCTTTTCCTTCAATCTCGGCCACCGCCGTGATGCTGCCCACATGGGGAATACGCAGAAAAGGCCCGATCTGGAAGTTCTGCGTCCGGATAAAGCCTTTATAGGTTGCATTTCTGCCGGAAAGCGGCGGCACCGACAGTTTTACATTTGAAGTAACGGTTCCCAGATTGGTCGCCAGCGTTCCGGACGTAAGGAAGGCATCGTAAAAACCATGAAACGCGCCCTGAAAATGGGCGTAACGCAGGATTTCGAGGGCTACGGCCGGGTGATTGCGCAGCTGCGGCGCCCATTTCAGAATGGCCGGGCCGGTGGTGAAAAGAGCTCCTTTTTCAAAAGAGAAAAAAGTTTTCTCAATATCGGGCAGGCCGCGCATGGCCAGATTGCCCAACAGGCGCGAATCGCCGTCGGTAACGTTCAGGTTCTGGGTGCGGAAATCGGCTACCGTACCGTCGAAATTTCCGGAAGCGCGGGCGATTTGCTTCATCCATTTCATCGGCGGGGCGAAGTAGGCGATGTCCTGCATGTCCACCTGCGCGTCTTTGAGGCGGGCCACCATGCGCACGCTGTCGATGTATTCCGTAAAATCCGGAAAACGGTTGTAGTGCATGGCATAGTAGTCGCCGATACTGCTGTTATTGGTTTGCAGCAAGAGATTTTTACATTCCGAAAGCACGGGCGAAACCGTGACGTCGGCTTCCATGTGGCGGATCAGAATACCGCTGCGCTCGGTGGCCTGCAGGTGGTCGATGCGGCCGGTAATGGTGTCGTTCAGAATCTGAACTTCCTTGGCCTGGATGTCCACACCGGTAATGCCGAGGTGGTCGGCATCAAATTCGCCTTCCGGCGCCGGCGCGTCGCTTAGCTTGAGCGAAAACCCACAATCTTTCAGGTCGAGCGTTTTAGCAAACAGCTGCCAGCCTGC
This sequence comes from Bacteroidota bacterium, assembly GCA_023392185.1. Lineage (GTDB taxonomy): Bacteria > Bacteroidota > Bacteroidia > Chitinophagales > Chitinophagaceae > UBA1952. Next base: position 12,888 of record JAEVZP010000166.1, on the reverse strand, counting down.
CGGGTTGAAAGCTGTGGTGTCGATGACGTAAGACGGCCCCGGCGGGGTGGTGTCGGCTGGCTTGCCACCGGTATAATCCCGAATTCCATAGGAGCCGCCCCTGATTTGAAGCCGTTTGATGCGGGCCGTCTTCTTTTTCAGGTTCACCTCGTCGGCCAGGAGCTTCAGCGTACCGATAGTGAGCCATTGATCGTTTCCGGCCCAGGCATCGTCCATTCGAAAGCGAATGTTTTTGAGATCCAGCGCTTCGAGGTCGAGTTCAAATTCGTTGGCGGCTTTGGTGGTGTCTTTGGTGCCGGTGTTGAAGGCATCGGCCACAAACTGATAGTTCCATTCCGGCCCTTTGGGCGTGCGGTAGAGGTGCACATCGGCGTCGTGCAGCCCGAGGTAACGGATCACCGGTACTTCTTCTTTAAAAAAGAACCAGTCGGTAATGCGCAGGCGCGCTTCGCCGGCATATAGCAGGGTGTCGCCCTGCCGGTCTTTGAGCAACAGCCCTTGCAGCAGAAAGTGATTGAAAAAATCGATGCGCACATTTTGGACCCGCACTTCGGTCTGAAGCTTTTGGGCCAGCATGTGCACCGCCTTGCGGGCGAGATAATTCTGCACCGGGGACAGCTGAATCAGCACCACGGCCAGCGCCAGCACCGCCAGGATGCTGAACACCATGTTTCGCAGAATTTTGAAAAAGCGCCTCAAGGAAAAGAAAGATAAGCAGGGCAAAGATATTTCAACCGGTTTTGTTGGATAACCGGAGCCGGGCGGGGTTTAGGAGCTGGGAGGGAAGGATCAGGTAGTAAGGGTCAAGAAGGAAACCAGCGTATCGCAGAAACGCTCAAGTTAGGGTGTTTTTGGGTTGGATGTCCTCAGGAGGCCTCCGCATTCCGCCCAGTAAAATTCGTCCTTCCGACGAGAGCCGAGGCGGACTCTGCTGGGATCTAACCGTTTTGAGCGAAAACCAAATCAAAGAGGCTTCTGTATGTTACCGAATGAGTAGCATCAGATAAGGGAGTGTGTTATTCAAACGGATTTTAAACCTCCTGCTGATCTGGCTGGCATTGTTTTTTGAATTTGAAAACCGGTTTTGATGTCGTTGTGGAAGCGCGCTTACGGGTGGTTGTGCAGCGGCCTGTTATAGAATAAACTTCGCTTTCCGCATTTTATGGACCTTTCCAAAGCCTATCATATCATCCTGCAAAAGCTGCAACTGTGGCTGCGCAGCTTTATCGCCCTGCTGCCCAATATTGTGATTGCTGCCATTGTGGTAACCATTGGGTTGCTCCTGGCTAAATACGTCAAAAAAATTACCCGAAAGGTCATGGGCCGGTTCTCCAGCCACCAGGCGCTGATCAATCTAACGGCTTCTTTTGTTTCCATTGCCGTCGGCACCACGGCCATCTTCATCGCCCTCAGCATCCTGAAACTCGACAAAGCCGTGACCACCATGCTGGCTGGTGCAGGCGTCATCGGCCTGGCGCTGGCCTTTGCTTTTCAGGATATTGCGGCCAATTTTATGTCGGGCGTTTTCCTGTCCTTGCGCCGCCCGATCGGTATTGGCGACATTGTGAAAGTGAAAGACCATATGGGCATTGTAGAAGCTATTAATCTGCGCGACACGGTCCTTCGCACCTTTCAGGGCCACCTGGTGATCGTTCCCAACAAAGACGTTTTCCAAAACCCGATTCAAAACTATTCGCGCTATCGCAAACGCCGCTACGACATTACCATAGGCGTTTCCTACGGCGAAGATCTCGAAGCGGTCAAAGCACTCACCCTCCAAACGCTGGAAGGACTGGAAGGCCTTTCTTCCGATGAAAAAACCACGGTCGTATACACCGGTTTTGGCGACAGCACCATTGATTTCACAATCCGGCTGTGGACCGATCAGGTCAGGCAGGGCGATTTTTTGGAAGTGGGCAGTCAGGCAATTATGCGCCTTAAAAAGGCCTATGACAAAGCTAATATCAGCCTGCCGTTTCCGATCCGGACACTGGATTTTGGAATTAAAGCCGGCGTGCCGCTCTCTGAGATGCTCGACAAACTGCCGACAGAAACAGGATAGTTTCCGGAATTTTTTGCCGCACCCGGCAGCCCTGATCCAATCTATCCAAACGATAGATATTTTTGCGAGACAGTATCTCGAATCTGCCTGTAAAAAAACCGAAACATGCACCTCGTTCTTCGTCCCTGGCAGGAATCGGACCTGCACGACCTGGTTCAACACGCCAATAATGCCACAGTTGCGGGTTTTATGACCGACCAGTTTCCGCATCCCTACACCGAAGACGCCGGGCGGCAGTTTATCGCACTGACGGCCTCGCATGCGCCGCGCCGGATGTTTGCCATTGCGGTAGCCGGGCGCGTTGCCGGCGCTATTGGCATTCATCCGCAAACCGACATCCTCTCCAAGAATGCCGAAATCGGCTATTGGCTGGGAGAAACCTATTGGGGCCAGGGCCTTGCCACCGAAGCTGTGAAGCAAATGATCGTGTATGGTTTCCGGAATTTTGACATCCTGCGGATCTATGGCCGGGTGTTTGGAAATAATCCGGCCTCGGCGCGGGTGTTGGAAAAATGCGGCTTTGAAAAAGAAGCGCATTTCCACCAAACCATCTTTAAAAACGGCGTTTTGCTGGACGAACTGATTTACGGATTGCGCCGCAGCGGGTAAAGTGCACCGTTCGGCGGAAGCTGTGTTTTCGTCGCCCTCTCGTTGCGGGCTGTGCCTGCGCAAGAATAATCCCGTAATTTCAGCCCCGTATGCGAACCCATTCTTTGCTGCTGATTTCCCTGTTGTCTTCTACTATGGCACTGGCCCAGGACCCTTCTTTTAAGGGAAAATATCCCGAAACCGATTTCGCAACCGACAAAACCACCGATACGTATTTCGGCACGACGGTGAAAGACCCGCTCCGCTGGCTGGAGGACGACCGCTCGGCCAAAACGATGGACTGGGTGAAGCGTCAAAACGTTTCTACGGAAGCCTACCTCAGCAAGATTCCGTTCCGGAAAGCGTGGCGCGACCGGCTGACGCAACTGATTAATTACGAGCGTTATTCTGCTCCGTTCAAAGAAGGCGAGTGGACGTATTTCTATAAAAACGACGGCCTGCAGGCGCAAAGCGTTTTGTATCGCCAGAAAGGTTCCGGAAAACCGGAAGTTTTTCTGGACCCCAACACGTTCTCCAAAGACGGCACGACGTCGCTTTCCGGCGTTACGTTTTCCAAAGACGGCTCGCGCTGTGCGTATATGATTTCGGAAGGCGGCAGCGACTGGGGCAAAGCCTTCGTGCTGGATGCGAAAACCAAAAAGCGCATCGGTACGCCGCTGGAAAACCTGAAGTTTTCTTCGCTTTCCTGGAAAGGAAATAACGGTTTTTATTACAGCACCTACGACAAGCCGGAAGGTTCGCAGCTGACCGCCAAAACCGATCACCACAAGCTGTATTGGCACAATGTAGCCGAGCCGCAGTCCCAGGACGCCATGATTTTTGGGGATGACGCGCAAAAGCGGCGCTACGTGGGCGGCGGCGTCACCGAAGACGAAAATTTCCTCGTCATCTCAGCGGCCAACGCGACCTACGGCAACGAACTGTACCTGCGGAACCTGACCATGGAGCGCGCGCCGTTGATTCCGATTGCAACGGGTTTTGACTACGAGCAGGACGTGATTCACAGCGAAAACGGCATGCTGTACATCCTGACCAACCGCGACGCGCCGAACCGCAAGCTGGTAAAAGTGGATGCTTCGAATCCCGTTCCGGAAAACTGGGTAACGGTGATTCCGGAAGGCAAAGCGCCGCTCTCGGTAACGACGGCAGGCGGAAAGCTTTTTGCGCAATACCTCAACGCGGCGATTTCGGAAGTGTATCGCTATGACCTTTCCGGGAAAAACGAAGGCCAAATTGCGCTGCCCGGCACCGGTACGGCAGGCGGATTTTCCGGAAAATGGAAGGACAAAGAGGTGTATTATGTGTTTAGCAACTACATCCAGCCGGCTACGATTTACCGCTACGATATTCCGTCCGGAAAATCCACGCTCTACAAGAAGTCCAACGTGAAGTTTGACCCGTCGGGCTACGAAAGCAAGCAGGTGTTTTACACGTCTAAAGACGGCACGAAGGTGCCGATGATTATCACCAGCAAAAAAGGGCTTTCTCACAACGGCGAGAACCCGACGATGCTCTATGGCTATGGTGGATTTAATGTGTCGCTGTCACCGAGCTTTTCCACCAGCATTGTGTCGTTTCTGGAACAGGGCGGCGTGTATACCGTGGCCAACCTGCGCGGCGGTGGGGAATACGGCGACGAATGGCACAATGCCGGCACCAAGCTTCAAAAGCAAAACGTGTTTGACGATTTTATTGCTGCCGCGGAGTATCTGATTAAAGAGAACATCACCAAAAAAGAGCGCCTCGCGATTTCGGGCGGCTCCAACGGCGGCCTGCTGGTGGGCGCGGCGATGACGCAGCGTCCCGACCTGTTTGGCGTGGCCTTCCCGGCCGTAGGCGTGCTGGATATGCTGCGCTACCACAAATTCACGGCGGGCGCAGGCTGGTCTTACGACTATGGCACGGCGGACGACAACGCGGAGATGTTTAATTATCTCTACAAATACTCGCCGGTGCACAACGTGAAGGCGGGCACCTGCTATCCGGCCACCATGGTGATGACCGGCGACCACGACGACCGCGTGGTTCCGGCACACAGCTTTAAGTTTGCCGCCGAGTTGCAAAAAGCCCAGAGCTGCGCTAAGCCCACACTCATCCGCATTGAAACCAACGCAGGGCACGGGGCCGGAAAATCTACGGCCCAGCAGGTGGCCGAGCAGGCCGATAAATACGCGTTTATGTGGTGGAATATGGGGGTGGAGTATCAGAAGAAGTAGGGGCGCGAGGATTTGTTTTATGTCTGGCGCGGGCGGTTGCCTGCGCCTTTTTTGAGGGTTGTTGAATAGGAAGTCTTGTAGTTTTGGAGTCAATTTCCCTGGGTTTTCTCAGGATTGGCTGACATTCGGCTGCTTTCTTTACTATCTATAGGCTGAAATCTCTACCATAATGAAGCGTCAAAAAAGAAAATTTATTGAGGCCGTTTGGTTCTTTATTTTACTGGCTGCGGTAGTTTCTGGTGCATATATTCAAAAGCAGGTTAGAGAGACCAGACTAAAGAAGGAGCATGTTTTCACTTTTGGGAAGGTCAAGGGAGTGGTCATCAGAGCCAAGTCAAGTGCATTGGAATATGAATATCTGGTCGGATACAATTTTAATAATGGCAGGCACTATAAATTTTCGCGAAAAAGCCGCGAGAAGTATCGGGCATTAAAAGACGTTGTTTTTAGGGTGATTTATGAACCTTCCTGTCCTGATAATTCTGCTTTGTTGTTGCGTAAAGAGGACTACCAAGAGTACGGAATTCCATTAGATAGTATGGGCAATGTGATAGATTTTTATTAGTGTGGTTGCATGGCCCCACTCTTTCAAGTATGCAGGGCTGGCAAAGCGGCAAGGCGCACTTTTTCAATCAACCCGGAGGCGGTTTGTCTGAAGAAAAAATGAACCCCAGCTCGGGTGGGTTCGTTTTACATCTGACGAAGGCTCACCGCTTCTGTCTTAAACAAGAAAGAAGCAGTAAATTTGATCTTAAACACCAATGACCATGCGATACCGAATAGAGTTGGAGATTCCGGAAAACAAGCTTGCTTTTATAGAGGAGTTTTTTAAGAGTATATCTTTTGTGCGCAAGGTGCGGGTGAGCGCTTCAAACGAGATTACCAATCCTGCCATTCTGCAAAGCATAGAAGCCTATGAAACCGGGCAGGTGAAGCCGACGCCACTCAACCTGGAAGAGCTAAAATCCGTGCTGGATGCATAGTCTTCTGTTCATGCCTAAGGCGTGGCAGGATATGGGCTGGTGGATGAAAAACGACCTGAAACAAGTCCGTAAAATATACAGCCTGTTAGAGAATATCTGCAAGACTCCTTTTGAGGGATTGGGGCAACCTGAACCGCTCAAAGCCAATTATAGCGGTTACTGGAGTCGCCGGATAAATCTGGAGCACCGGATTATTTATAAAGTAGAGGAGGGCCATATCATCGTTCACTCGCTTTATGGGCACTATCAGGATTAGCACCCAGTCGCGTCTAAGGAATCCCATAGCTGTTGAAGCGACGTCGCAGTGTCAGGTTGACGAGAAGCGGTCTCCTAAATGGTTTTGAAACAGGTCTGTTGTCACCGGGATACCTTCCGATAGCTATCGGAAAGCTATCGGTATGTCGAAGGAAAGCCTGACAACGTAAGAGAGTTATAAGACCGCTTCTGATTAGTAAAAAGCTCCTTTCCCCTAAAAAACCAGCCCTTCCCTTTCTTCGCGCCTGCGCCTGCGCTCTTCTTTGCGGCGCAGGCGCTCTTCTTTGCGCTCGGCGCGGGTGGCGGCTTTTTCCTGAATGTAGCGCAGCAGCTTCGGGTCGGCAATGACGGTTTCCTTGATGCCGGTAAAAAGCGACCGCCACACTGCACTGAAAAACGGCTGGCTTTCAGGCCGGACATAGGAGGTGTGTACCACGCGCAGCGGGCCACCGGGCAGCGGATTTGATGGGTGGAGGAGCAACTCATTGGCCAACAGGGAAAGCACCGGTTGCTGCCGCAGGCGACGCTGTGCCGTATCGTAGCGCAGCAACTGTACTGCCAGGTCCTGATAGGCCAGTCGCAGGTCGGCGCGCAGGGCCCGGCGGTCGCCCCGGCAATCGAACAGCAGGGAATCAAGCGCTGCTTCTTTGATGCGCAGGTGTCCCAAGTTGGCTGCCAGTTCGCGGATCTGATCGGCGCTGAGGCGCGACACCTTCCCCACCAGCCGGAAGCGTTGCAGGGTGTCCTGCATATCGAAATCGCCTTTCACCGCCAGGAGGCTGCGGTGCTGAAACTGCCCGGCCAGCCGCACCCGCAAGGGTGCGGGAAAGACATCGGGCGGGCGTGGTGACAGCCAGACCGGACCCATATTTCCGGAAAGATTGTCAAACAAGACAACGCCGGTTCGGCCGGTTATCTGCCGGGTTTCTTCGTAGCGCACGGCACCGCGCGCAATCCGGACTTCTTCCAGCAGCAAGGGCAGGCCTGCCTTCTGCAACAGCATTTGTGGAAAATCCTTCGGCGTTTGGGGAAAATGGCCGCCGGGCCGCCGGGTAATGGTGGCTTCTACGCGTGGCCCGAATAGCCGCAGGCTGTGCAGGGAAAAGAAATCGGTATTCGGAGGTGCCATTTTCCGGAAACCCCGTGCCTCCAGCAAGGCAATATCCAGGTGGTGACGGGTGGCCATAACGGTGTCGGGCAGCCACTGCTGAAACCGGAAGCCAGTCATCCGGAACACCGGCTCTTTGAAATCAAGTTGCCAACCTTTGGCCGAATACTGATTGTGCGTGTGGGGCAGTTGCAGGGCTGTTGCGCCGAGCGTGAGCGTCAGGGTTTCAAAGGTGGGTGGGGTGTCGGGCGTCCAGCGGATATCACTGCCCCGCAGCAGACCGTTTCGGGAAAAAGCCCGGATCGTGTCCTTCCCGTTGTGGTGCAGCAGGGAGAAATCCATGCGGGCTGCCTCCAGAATGCCTACCGCTGCGCCCGCAAGGTGAAATTTGTTTTGTGGTTTCCGGAGCCGGAAGGGCGCCTTGCCCAGGCCGGTTTCGACGCTTATGGTCAGCCCTTCCAAGTCTATTTCCTTACAAAAAAGTTTTTTCCGGAAATACAGGTCTTCCCAACGAATGCCGGTGATGATGAGCCTTTTCATCCGCAGGTCGAAGAGCCGGTCGGGCATCGAATCACGGGCCGCCAGTTGCCGTAGCCGTGCGCTGTCCACCACGATCCGCACATCCGAGATTTCCACCCGCCGCCCCAGTGGCAGGGTGCGCATCCGGCCCCTTTCCAGGTGATACAGGCCGTCGCTGACGTATTCGATGACCCGCGCCAGGTGTTCGGGCGCCAACTGATCTACCTTCTTGGCACCGAAATAAGACATGCCGATCAGCACCAGCAGGAAGGTGCCCAGCAGCAGCGACAGCAAACGAAGCAGGGAAGATGGTCTCAAAAGCGCAAAAAAAGAAAATTAATCTTTTCCGTTGGAAAAAGGCCCCGGGCTGCCGGTAATTTATTGCTCCTTTTTTCAAAAGGGGAAGGGGGAATGATTGCGGCGTACTTTTGCGGCCTTCCAAAAATGTTTTAAAGAGATGAATATAGCGCTGCGCCGCTTTCTGGTTTTCAACCGCATTCCGATTGCCATTGTGCTTTTCGCGCTGGGGCTGTTGCTGGGCTTTCAGGTGACCTGGTGGCTGGCCTGGATTCCCATGTTGCTGGCCCTTCTCTTTGTGGCGGCGCACTTCCTGATTGGCCCCATGACGCTGATTCAGGGTTATGTGGAAAACGGCGATATTGAAGGTGCACAAGCCTTGCTGGCCCGCGTCAAAAAACCGGAATGGCTCTACAAGCCGGTGCGCTCTTCCTATTATATGCTGCGTGGCAATTTAAGCACCATGAATGAAGACCTTGATCAGGCAGAAACCGACCTGAAGAAAAGCCTCGAAGCGGGTATTACCGAGAAAGGGTATGAAGGCAGCGCCTACCTGCAGCTTGGGTCGATTGCACTGAAGAAAGGCAATATGAACGAAGGCTATCAGCACCTGCAAATGGCGCTCAAAAAAGGCCTCCCCGATGCCGACAGCCGTGCCATGGCGCACCTCCAGATCTGCCAGATTCTGTTGCAGCGCCGCAGCTATAAAGGCGCAAAGCTGGCTTTTGCACAAGCCAAAAACGCCAAGCCGGGTAACGAGCAGATTGTAGCGCAAATAAAGGAATTGCAGCAATACATGAGCCGGATTCCGGGATAGAGAAGGAATCTGAATTTGAGAATCAGGATTCAGGGAGAACGCGCCATGAGGCGCGTTTCTTTTTTGGAGAGCGCGTTTCCGGAAAATCAGCCCGTCTTACAACATTTTACCTATTAAAATTGGTTGGTATGGTATCCGTCTCATCCCGGTCCTCCCCGCCTTAGGTGGAGGGAAGCGATCTGTATACAAGATTCTTATCCTCAAAACAATATTAGATCAGTGCGCATTCCGGAGGATAACACTCCTCCGTGTTCCAGCGGAACGGTTTGACAAAGTGACGCCCCCGATAACATTTGTCCGCGTTCCAGCGGAACGCCTCGTTTGTAGACGCAAAAGCCAAACGTCATCTGCGTTCCGGAGGAACGCTTCGTTGGTAGCGATGCGTAATGCCAAATGCCACCCGCGTTCCAGCGGAACGCTTCGTGGTTTGCAAACCCAAACGTAATTTAACCCACCAGGCGTTCCTCCGGAACGCGAACCTTATATCCACTCCTATTCGCTACCCACTAAACGTTCCGCTGGAACGTGCGGGTGTAGGACCGGACAAGAACCAGGCAACAGGGGGCGATCCGCACGTAAAGTTCTTGTTTTGAACACAGTACCAGAGGTATCCGGTTTGAAAATTTTCCGGAAGATCAGCCCGTTTGCTTCTCTGCATACATCATCTTGATCAACCCGTCGGCCAGCCCGATTTTAGGCACAAAAATCTCCCCGGCTTCCACGCATCGCAGCACCGAGAGGTAGATTTCCAGGGCCGGCACAATTACGTCGGCCCGGTCGGCCCGGAAGCCGTAATTGTGGATGCGATCGGCCACCGTTTGCCGGCTCAGCGTTTGGTGAAAGCCTTTGAGGAAAGTAAGCGTCAGCGGGTGTCCTTCCTTGCGTTTCGACACCGAAAAGACTTTGTTGATATTGCCGCCTGTGCCGATCACTTTCACCGGCAGGTGCTCCTGAATGGTTTTTTTGAGAAAGCCCCGCATCTCGTCCCACTGCGCAGCGGTCACCAGTCCTTGCAGCAGGCGTATGGTGCCGATGTTGAAAGACTCTTTAAAAACAAGTTTGCTGCGGGAGAAAAGCGTCAGTTCCGTGGAGCCGCCGCCCACGTCAATATACAGGAAGTTGGTACTGCTGCCGAGGGCTTCCGCAATATGGGTTTCATACAAAATGGCGGCTTCTTCCTGCCCGCTGATGATCTGAATGTCAATCCCGGTTTCCCGGCGCACCGTTTCGATCAGCTCCGGGCCATTGGCTGCGTCGCGCATGGCGGAGGTAGCCGCTGCCCGGAAATCTTCAACGCCGTACAGGGTGAGCATCCGTTTGTAAATCTGCATCGTGTCGAGCAGCAGGCGTGCTTTCTCCTGGGAGATTGTTCCGGTGCTGAACACATCAAACCCAAGGCGCAATGGAATGCGCAGCAGGTTCAGTTTGGTAAAGTAAACCGTCCCGTCGTGATAGACTGAGGCTTCTTCGATCAGCAGGCGTGCTGCGTTGGATCCGATGTCTATGGCTGCAAGAATCACAGGCTGTATTTCTTTTTATGGAGATAGTCATAAATAGCGACCTGCGAACGCCGTTCCGGCTCCGATTCGCGCCGCACCACATAGCAGTTGCGCTGCTTATTGTCTAAAATACGGCCCTTCACGTTTTCGGCCAGTTGCAGGTTCAGGATGTCGATCAGCTCTTCCTGAATGGCTTCATCTTTGACCGGGCAGGCCGCCTCGATGCGGTGGTCGAGGTTGCGCACCATCCAGTCGGCAGACGAGATATACACTTTTTGCTTCCCGCCGTTTTCAAACACAAAAACCCGGGCATGCTCGAGGTAGTGATCCACAATGCTAATGGCCTGAATCGGCTTTTTGAAAACATCCTGCTTCGTCAAAGCGCAGCAAATGCCCCGCACGATCAGCTTCACCTCCACCCCGGCACGTGCCGCCTCGTAGATGCGCAGAATCGACTCGCGGTCGGAAAGCGAATTCATCTTCAGAATCATCGAAGCAGCTTTCTTCTTTTTGGCCGCGCGGATTTCGCCCGCTACCAGTTCGGTAAAGAAGGTACGCATATTCACCGGCGCGGTGGGCAGCGTCTTGTTGGCTGCCAGCTTTTGCAGCGGTTGAGCCGGCGCCTCAAGCACCGAAAAAATGCGGTTGGCGTCGGCAATAATGGCCTTATCAGCGGTGAGAAGGCAATGATCGCCATAGAGCCGTGCAGTGCTTTCATTGATGTTTCCGGTAGAGATGAAAGCATATTGCCGGGTGCGATTGAATTCTCTTTTCTTAATCACGCACAACTTGGCATGCACCTTCATGCCCGGTGGGCCATGTACTACCCGCACGCCTTCTTCCTCCAGGGTGCGCTTCCAGTACAGGTTGGCTTCTTCGTCGAAGCGGGCGCGCAATTCCAGCACCACGGTCACTTCTTTGCCATTGCGCACTGCATTGATCAGCGCATTGACGATCTTGGAATTGTGAGCCAGCCGGTAGGCCGTGATCTTGATGCTGCGCACAAAGGAGTCGATTGCGGCTTCGCGCAGGAGGTCGATTACCGAGTCGAAGGAGTGGTATGGAAAGTGGAGCATCACGTCGCGCTTTTCGAGCACATCCATAATGCGGCAGGGCTGCACCAGCAGCGGGTGCACAAAAGGTTTGTCGCGGAAGCTGATATCGTCAAAGACTTCTTCCGGGAAATCCATAAAGTCTTTGAAGTTGTGGATACGTCCGCTGGCAATGAGGTTGTCGCGGCGGGTGAGGCCGAGGCGGCGAATGAGATAGTCGAGCAGGCCCGGATCTATGGCGCGGTCGTAGATAAAGCGCGTAGCACGACCCCGTTTCCGGGCTTTGATGCCTTTCTCCAGCTCTTCGATCAGGTTGGCGTTCACATCCTGATCGGTCTCCAGTTCGGCATCGCGTGTTACCTTGATGATCGCCGACATAAACTTATCGAACCCGAAAGGCGCAAAAAGGGTGGGCAACGAAAACCGGATGATGTCTTCGAGCAGGATGATGTGTTTCTCTTCGTTTTCGGTGGGCAGGATCACAAAGCGCGGCAGCTCGCGCGTGGGCACAGCGATCAGTGCGTAGCGTTGCAGCAGCGTGTTTTTGCGGTTGCCCAGTACGCAGGCAAGGTAGATGTCTTTGTCGGAAAGCAGCGGTGCTGTGGGCATGCTTTCGATCATCAGGGGCACCAGCCGGGTGCGCACCCGCTCGTCGAAATACCGGGCCACAAAAGCTCTCTGGGCTTTGGAGAGTTGCTTTTCGGTTTTAAGGAAGATCTGTTCCTTAGCCAGCTCGCGCTGCACCTCAGCCCACGCTTTGTCAAATTCGATGCGTTGTGTGTTGACCTTTTCGCTGATCTGTTTGAGGATTTTTTCCGGGTTATCCTCCAGGTGCACTTTGGCGGCCTTACCCACCCGCACCATGCGGGCCAGCGTAGCCACCCGAACCCGGAAAAATTCGTCGAGGTTGTTGGAGAAAATGCCCAGAAACTTGATCCGGTCGGGCAGGGGCACGGTGGGGTCCTGCGCTTCCTGCAGCACGCGGCCATTGAACGACAGCCAGGAAAGGTCACGGACAATGGTGTTTTTTTCGGATTTCAAAACGGCAAAGGGATAATGAAGTTGCCGGAAAGATAAAAACAACCGTGCTAAGAAGGTGGACCGCGGAAGCTGCCGGCCTGTATATCTGTATTCACAAAAGCTTTTTTCCGGAAACCTGCCGCGATCGCCCTGAGTCCGCTGAGATCCCTTTTAGCAGGTTGAATTTTCCGGGAATACCGGCAGACTGCACGTATAAGTACGTGAAATCGGGCATTTAGTTGTCCGGAAGGCAGTTGGATGAATACTTTTAGAACTGCTTTGAAAATCGGGTGTTTTTTTATGCGTATCTGCTACCTGCTCCTGCTCTTTTTATTCGTACTGCTGGAAAGCTGCGGTCCGGGAAACCATTCATCCCAGTCCGGCGCTACTGAAGAGGCCACTGCTGCGCCCCCGGCTTTCCGGACTGCCGCTGCCGGCGGCTGCGATGAGA
>JAEVZP010000146.1 GCA_023392185.1 Bacteroidota bacterium | reverse complement strand
GCCAAAGGCAAGGTTACTGCTGAGTAATTTTTGACTGCTATTTCCGGAAATTTCCGGAAAAAACAGAAATCCCCGCTGTTGCGAAACGGCGGGGATTTTTTTGTTTTGGAAGCGGCTACGGGCAACGTTTTTTTCATAAGTTTGGATTCTTACATTCCTTTCATCTCAAATAAATCCCGTATGCTGCAATCTTTTTCTCGTCTCTTAAAGAAATTGTCCTTCCTGGCTTGCTGCATTGCTGGGATGTCCCCGTCTGTGAATGCCCAATCGTTTCGAAACGTAGATATTGCACCGCGCATCCTTGACCCGCAACAGGGCTCGAATATACCCAGCGGCGATCCCTTGCAACTTACCCTGTCTTACCGCAACCTCGGCCCGGATACATTATCAGAGAACGATACTGTCAGGGTGGCTTTATTTATGGATAATGCCTTGGTATGGGCCAGCCAGAATCCCACTAACCCCATTCCAGATTCCTTTATCAGCTATGAAAGTGGGATCCGGCTGGCTCCGGGCGATAGCCTGGTAAAGACTTATCCGCCTATTCTGTTTGGCAATACCACTCCTAACGGCTCTCATAGTATCTGCATCCAAACCTATACGCGAGGCACAACGTTGCGAGACCCGTCTGTATCCAACAACAGAAATTGTGCGACCGCATTTTTTGGACCAATGGCTGTAAATACCTTGGATGAAACAGAGATATTGTTTTATCCTCAGCCTGTGAAGGACCTACTGCAATGGCAATTGCCGGCAGGAAAGTCCCTTCAGCATATCGCTTTGTATGACCTCACTGGCAGACTTGTGTTTCAAAAATCACCTGTGCCTTCGGCGAGCAGCATTTCTATAGCCAACCTGCCGTCAGGCGCTTACGGCGCGCGCATTATTCTTTCAGATGGGCAACAGTGGCATCGAATCGTTCAGGTGGTGCATCCTTAGGGTTCCAGCCGCATCCCAAAAATCCTGAAAAACCTTGAATTTCCGGAAAATGGGAAGCCCGCTGTTGTGAAAACGGCAAAGCTTTCACCCGTTCTGAACAAAAGGTCTATTACAGCGCGGAAAGCGGCCCCAGCGGGGCCCGAATGTTTGTAGCAACACGATTTCCTCTTTTGGAAATGGTCGCGTAGCGACCCAATGTTTCTGTTGACAAACATTGGGTCGCTACGCGACCATTCACGTGATGATGCTCAAATGCTACAAACGTTGGGTCGCGCCGCGACCCGTCCGCAAAATATACCAGCAGTCACCGACATGCAATGAAAAACCTATAAGGTTTCAAAAACCTTATAGGTTTAAAGATTTACAGCTTCTTGAAAATATGCTTATCGGCATAAAAAGTGCCAAACGGCAGCACCGATCCAGCCAGTGCAATGGCCGTTGCCTTAAAACTCAGCTTGAAGGTTTCGCGCGCGAGCAGGACGCAGATGATATACCAAACAAAGAGCACGCCGTGTGCCCAGCCTACGTACTTGACCATCAGGGGCATGTCGGCCATGTATTTGAGCGGCATGGCAATGCCGAGGAGCACCAGAAAGGAAACGCCTTCCAGCAAAGCAGAGAGATGCAGTTGGGATTTGAGCGCTTTGGAAGCCGGCGGAGTTGCAACAGATTGATTTTCCATAATGGAGGCAAAGAAACGCCCGATCCGGTTATAGAAATGGTTAGCGAATGGCCAAATCATGCCCTGGGAATTCAGCTTGTACCTGAGGTGATTTTTAGCCTTCAACGGCCGGCAGGGCCGCCCTAAAATTTATGCTGCCACCCCGGTTGCTTTCCCGGATAAAAGCCTCCAGGCTTTGCGAAGCGTACTTTGAGAAATCGCCTACAATAACCAACGGCATCCGGTACTGCACGAATTTCTGAAGCAGCTCGCCGGCCAGATCAGCGTGCTCGTTACGCCTTTTGAGCGCTATATCAGCTTTCTGGTGGAAGACAACGGCTGCGGTTTTGACCCCACCCGCCACAGCGACGGCATCGGACTGAAAAACATGCGCGAGCGTGCCCGCGAGATCGGCGCCGCGATTGTGGTGGAAAGCACTCCCGGCAACGGCACGGTGCTGCAATTCAATATGCCTTTCAATATTCCGGAAATATGAAACCTTTACAAGCCATTATTGTAGATGATCATCAGCTTTTTATCAGCGGCCTCCAGGCCTTGCTGGCGCAAATGCCGGACGTGGCCATTGTCGCGACGTTTCCGCACCCGCCGGCGGCGCTGGAGCACCTGGAAAGTCACCCTACCGACCTCATTATCACCGACATCAGCATGCCCGAAATGGACGGCATTGCGTTTATCCGCGAAGCCCGCGTCCGGCAGCCCGGCGTCCGGACGATGGTGATTAGTATGCACGCCGAGCCGGCAGTGATTAAGATGGCGCTGCGGGAAAAACCGGATGCTTTCCTGCTGAAAAATACCGGGGTGGAGGAGCTGCAGGCCGCGCTTCAAAACATTGCTGCCGGCAATCGCTATTACACCGAAGAAATCAACCGCATTTTGATTGAGGACGTGCAGGGCGATCCTAAACCCGCGCCCGATATTCTCCCAACCTTAAGCAACCGGGAAAAGGAAGTGCTTAGCCTGATTGCCCAGCAATACACGACAGGCGAAATCGCCGGGCGGATTTTTCTTAGCGTGAATACGGTGGAAACCTACCGGCAGAACCTGCTCAAAAAGCTGCGGGCCAAGAATGTAGCGGGGATGATTGCCAAGGCATATCAGCTGGGCATTTTGTAGGGTTTTTTCCCTTGGATTGCCGTGATTTTTCCCATAGATTGACGCATTTTCCCCGCGGATTGCCGCAGATATATTCGCAGATTTGCGCTGATTTTTCCGGAAAAATATCCTTTTTATCGCGTAGGGTTAGGCGACTGTTCCGGGAACATTCAATTTCGTAGTTTTAGTTTTATAGAGAAAAATCTGCGGTTATC
>JAEVZP010000010.1 GCA_023392185.1 Bacteroidota bacterium | reverse complement strand
ACATTCCTGATCCGGATGTACTGGCAGAGGAGATCCTGGAAAGCCTGGAAGCGGCGCTGGGTAGTTTCCGGAATATTGCCGGGCAGTTGAAGCAGGCAGACTAGCCGCTGCGCAGGTGTTTTTCGGGATTAGCAACGGTTGAGAAAGGGGCTATAAGCAGTATCGCTGCGCACAGGTACTACCGCTGATCAAAATCCACTGCTACAAACGGCGTGCGCGGGTGGCTCTGGCACGTCAACACGAAACCTTTGGCGATTTCATCTTTTTCCAGTCCATACGCCAGGTCCATTTCTACTTCGCCGTCGGTGAGCTTTGCGCGGCAGGTGGCACACACGCCGCCTTTGCAGGCATAGGGCAGGTCCGCACCCGACTGAAGGGCCGCATCCAGAATGCTTTCGCCGCCATAGGCCAGCTCCAGCTCGGTCGTAACGCCGTCCAGCGTAATGCGCACCCGGCTTTTGGCCTCGGCGGCTTCCTGCGACAGCACGGAAGGGGTCGTTTTCCGGAAAGCAGCCGCTGCACCGGTAGCGGTAAACAGCTCGAAATGAATGCGGTCGTCGGACAGTCCGGCGTCTTGCAGGGCCTCGCGCACCGAAAGAATCATCTCTTCCGGACCACAGATAAAGGCTTCATCCAGAGTGGATACCGGAATCAGGCTACCGAGAAATTCGCTCATCTTCTGCCCGTCAATCCGGCCGTTAAACAGCGGAACGTCCATAGCTTCACGGCTCAGCACATGGTAGATGCGCAACCGCTGCATAAAGGTGTTTTTCAGCCCTTCCAGCGTCTCGCGAAACAGGATGCTGCCGCGGGTCCGGTTGCCATATACCAGCGTAAACTGGCTGTCGGGCTCGGTGTACAGCACTTCGGTGATAAGCGACAAAATCGGCGTAATGCCGGAACCGGCAGCCACAGCAAGGTACTGTTTGCCTGCTTTTTGCGGATGACGAACCGTAAACCGGCCATCAGGCGGCATTACTTCCAGCACATCGCCTTTGCGAAGCGCGGTGTTGGCCCAGGAAGAAAACCTGCCATCGGCCACTTCCTTAATCGCTACCCGCAGTTCGCCGTTGGCAGGCGCACTGCAAATTGAATAGGAACGGCGCACTTCTTCGCCATCGATGGTGGCGCGCAGCGTCAGGTACTGACCGGCCCGGAACTGAAACGCTTCGGCCATTTCGGGCGCTATTTCAAAGGCTACCGACACACAGTCGGGCAGCTCTTTACGAACCTCGGAAACCAAAAGCGGATAGAAACGGGCCATGGACGGAGAACTTTTAAACCAGAAAAAAGAAAGGCAAATTTACGCCTGCTGACATTGCCCTGACAGGGGCCGCAGCCCGGGAAAGTAATTTTGCCGCCTTATGCGCAAATCCGGTTTTTCTTTCCTGGCCGTCCTGCTGCTGGGCGCAGGTGGGGCACAAGCCCAAAGTGGTCCTTTTATCCATGAAATGCAGCTGCTCAAAAAGGATGTTTATTACCTCGCCTCCGACGCGCTGGAAGGCCGGCGCACAGGCACCAAAGGCGAAGAGATGGCCCGGCAATATCTGGAAAAGCGCTACAAGCAAATGGACATTCCGGCGTGGAAAGGCAGCTATACGCAGCCGTTCACCTTTGTGCAGGGCCGGCAGATTGGCTCTGGAAATTTGTTGTTGATTTCCGGAAAAACGATTGAAGATACCAGCCGTTTGCTACCCCTGCCGTGGTCGGGCAACGGCGAAGCCACCAGCTACACCTTAGTGCCGCTTTTTAAAGACACCGCCGACTTGTCTAATCCGCACTTCGACTGGAGTAAAGAGGCCTATGACCGGGCTAAAAAGCTGGTGAAAGAAGGGGCAAAAGCAGTGGTGTTTACCGCGCCGGTAGCAGCGAAAGCCGATGTGCGCTTCAACGCCAAATCAGAAGCCGAAGCACTCGACATTCCGGTCGCCGTTTACTTCACCGACGACGCAGTAGAGCCTTCCAAAGGTCCCCGGATTAAAGTGAATGTGGTGCGCCAAACCGCCCCTGCCGCCAACTTTGCCGCTTACCTGGACAACGGCGCCAAATACACCATTGTTGTTGGGGCACACTACGATCACCTCGGTCATGGCGAAGACGGCAACAGCCTCCTGGCCAACGCAAAGAAACTGGGTGAAATCCATAACGGCGCCGACGACAATGCTTCCGGAACGGCGGGGTTGATGATGCTCGCGCAGCGCATCCGCAACAGCGGCAAGCGGGCCTATAACTACCTCTTTCTGCACTTCAGCGGCGAAGAACTGGGATTGTTGGGTTCCAAGGCATTCGTGAAACAATATGGCCTCGACAGCACCAACACGGCCGCCATGGTAAACCTGGATATGATTGGTCGCCTGCCCGACAGCACCCGCGCCCTGCAGATTGGCGGCGTGGGCAGCTCGCCCGTCTGGCCAAAGCTGTTGCCGACAAGTGGTTACAAAATCTCGGTGGATTCTTCCGGTATCGGGCCGTCGGATCATACTTCTTTCTACACCGCCGGCATCCCGGTTTTGTTTTTCTTCACCGGCGCCCACTCCGATTATCACAAGCCAACCGACGACGCCGATAAGGTGAATTATCTGGGTATCCACCAGATCATCAGCACACTTGATACGATGTTGCAACGCCTGGATCGGGAGCCAAAGCCGCGTTTTACCGCCACCCGAAATGTAGAAATGGGCAAGGCACGCTTTAAGGTGACGCTGGGCATCCTGCCCGATTATTCGTTTACGGATGGGGGCGTGAAGGTAGATGGCGTGACCGAAGGCCGCCCGGCCGACAAGGCAGGCGTCAAAACCGGAGATATCATCCTGCAAATAGGCGAGGTGAAGATCGGTGGGATGCAAAGCTATATGGAAGCGCTTGGCAGTTTTAAAGCCGGGCAGACGGTGCCGGTGAAGATCCGGCGCGGCGGCCAAACCCAAATCCTTTCGGTAACGTTTTAACGATTTTAGATTTGAGCATTTGAGGCTGCTGCCTGCATCTTTGCCCTCCCATGATTTTCCCCGCTTTTTCTATGCGTACCGTCTTTGCTTTTGCGGCGCTGAGCCTGTTTTCTTTTAAAGGGCTGGCGCAAACGGGCGAGACGCCGGCGCAGGCAGCCGCGCGCAAGCCGAGCCGCGATTTTGTGATGCTGCAATTCACCTATGACGGCTGGGCCAACACGCCCGACAGCGTAAAAGTGGGCGGCTTCAGCCGGGGCTTCAACGCATATCTGTGCTATGATTTCCCGATTAAGCAGTCGCACTTTTCGTTTGCTACCGGGGTGGGCATTGGCACATCCAGCATGTTTTTCCGGGACGGCCAGCAGCTGGTGCTCACCGACAGCGGGCAGAAAACGGCTCTCTTCGTGCCCGAGCGCCACGATTACAGCAAGTTCAAACTGACAACGGCCTATGCCGAAGCGCCTTTCGAGCTGCGGTATTTTGCCAATAAAGAAAACCGCAACCGGGGCTTTAAAGCTGCTGTGGGCATGCGCATAGGTTATCTGCTGGCTGCGCACACAAAAGGCAACCGCACCGAGAATGGGTCTAAGCTGACGGAGAAGGTGCAGTCCAAAGAGTTTCTGGATAAATGGCGCTATGGCGCAACGCTGCGCCTGGGCTGGGGCAATTTCTCTGCTTTCGGCGCTTATAATTTCAATAGTCCGTTTCAGGATGGTGTGGGCCCTTCGGTGACGCCATACTCTATCGGTATTTGCCTGACGGGTCTTTAGGTCAGCTTCTGAGCCCCTTACAAGGCAGAAATTTCCGGAAATTTCTGCCTTAAGACCGTGGTCTATACCTCTGCTGAGGTGGCCAACACGCAAACGGCAACCATACAAACCTTGTCCGCATCTGTATCGACAGGAGAATTGTTTATCTCAAAACGTCTGCCCACGAAACCCGTTTTCATATTTTGCCTAAATGCGCATGGGCTACCTATAGCGGTAAAGCCTGTCTTATTGCTACCAAATTCCTAACCCCCATATTGTATAGGCCTGCAGTGAAGTGGGTTTCGGGGGTGCTATTGGCTATCGGCAGCGGGCCTGACAGGGCGGCAGGAATGCGGGTAGGTGCTCATTAGTAAGGGCGCGCACCCGGTGTATCCAATCAGCGGCGACGGCCGCTCCTGGGGAGCGCTCCGCCGGGTTGAGCGGCAGTCGACTGATGCGGTGCCTCTGAAAGAGCCGGTACAGGGCCGAGCGGGTCAGCTTTGGCAGGGTGATCTGTAAGATATAGCGGCAGCCATCGGGCGGCACCTGGGTGGTAGGTGCGGCTGCGCCATTTGCCCATCGTCTTGCAGGATGCCGTAGCAGAGGACTCACTTCTGACGGCTCCGGCTGCTTGGTTGGAGGGCCCGTCGCACTGCCGCAATCGTGCGGGCACTGCTGTGTAGCTGCTCCATAAATAGACCCCATTACAAACCAGCACGCTACACCCGGCCGCTGCACACAAATCTGCTACCAATATTGGATCGCTGACATGACCGCTTTTCAAGGCATCCTTTGTTTCCCTGCTATCCTGCTAAGGCGCTGGGATTTCCGGAAATTCCAGCGCCGGTTTGCAAGGGTGAATCCTGGGCCGGGTTCTGAGGTAAAAGCAAACAAAAAGTTGCGCCTTTGCCTGGTGTAGAATAGCTGTAAAGCGCCCCGCCGTGGTTGGCTACGATGCGGCGGCACAGCGCCAACCCAATACCGGAGCCCGGATAAGCTTCGCGGGTGTGCAGCCGTTTAAAAACCTCAAAAATCTTTTCGCTGTAATCTTCTTCAAAGCCAATGCCATTGTCGGCAATGCATATTTTATAGTAGGTCGTCTCCGGCTGCGGCAGGCGGATGTATTGCTGCACTTCTGCTGCCAGCGCTTCCGAAGCCGTCAGGGTAACAACCGGCGCCACACCGGGCCGGGTAAATTTCAGGCTGTTGCCGATCAGATTGTAGAAAAGCTGTCGCATCTGCAGGCTGACGGCCTCAAGCTGCGGCATGGGACTCATCCGGAATTCCGCTTTTTTCTCTGCTGCTACCAGTTCATAATCGCTGCACACGTTGGCTACAATCACGTCCAGATTTACCGGCTGAAAATGCTTGTCGGGCTGCAACAGGCGGGAGAAGTCGAGCAGGTCGCGGATCAGCTGGCTCATGCGGGCGGAAGAGCCTACAATCTTATTTACCAATTCCTGGTTTCGGGCAGACATGGTGCGATCGCCCTGCAGCAGATCTGAGAAGATCTGGATTTTGCGAAGCGGCTCCTGCAGGTCGTGACTTGCCACATAGGCATACTGCGCCAGTTCTTCGTTGGAGTGCTTTAATTTCTCATTGAGGCTTGCCAAAGCATCGTTGGTAACCTGCAACTCGTTAAAAGCTGCATCCAGCTGCTCGGTGCGCAGCTGCACTTCATTTTCCAGTGCACTTTGCAGGTCGCGTTGCAGGGTAATGTCCTGCGCCGTGCCGGAGAGCCGGACGGGTTTCCCGGCCGAGTCGTATTCCAACCTGCCGGTGGCATGGATGATGCGCGGCACACCCGTCACGGCATGAACGATCGTATAGACCTCATCATAGCGCTCCGGATTTTCCGGATTGACGGCGCGCCGGATGGCAGCAGCGATTCGCGCCCGGTCTTTTTCATGCACTCGTGGCGACACGCCTTCTTCAACAACAGCCGCATCAAGGCCCAGCCACTTTTGCAGGCGGGGCGAGTAGGTCATTTTCCCGGAAGGTAGCTCCATGCTCCAGGTGCCCAGCTCGGCTAGTTCGATGGCAGCGGCCAGGTTGGTCTCGCTTTCGTCAACTTTTTTGCGGGCCAGCACCTGCGCGGTAATGTTCACCGCCATATTCAGAATGGCATATACCTTTCCTTCCGCGTTTAGTAGTGGCTTGTAGGTAAAATTGAACCAAAATGCCTGCAAGACGCCATTGACCACCAGCCGGGCTTCCTGCTCCTGCGTACGATAGGGAACACCGGTGCGAAACACTTCCTGCAGCAGGCCGATAAAAGGTTGCCCTTCCAGTTCCGGAAGTGCCTGGGCCAATGGCATGCCGATTACAGCCGGGGTTTTGCCCCACAGCCGGATCATCTCGTCGTTGGCAATATCTATGATAAGTTCCGGGCCGGTGTAAAGGGCCGTGGCGAAAGGCGCTTCTTCAATTAGCGTCCGGAACCTGGCTTCGCTTTCCAGGGCCCGTTGGCTGGCGACCACCTGCTCAGTTACTTCATACAACAAGATCAGTACACCAGTAACCGGACCGTTTTTTTCTTCCCGGTAGGGCTGATAAACAACGTTGACGTAGCCTTGCAGCACAGCGCCTTGCGGATGATTAATTTCAAAGGGTGCATTCAGCAGATGGTGTTCTGTACCGGTGTCGCGCACCTTTTCGATGATGGGCCGGTAATACGCTTCAGACTCGGGAATGATGCGGAAGAGCGGTTGATGCAGAAGGCCCGCCGGCGTGTTGCCCACAATCCGGCAATAGGCCTCATTCACCATATCTACCCGTAATTCCGGCCCGGAAAGCAAAATAATCCCGACCGAGGCGCTGTGCACCAAATTCTGGAAACGGTTGGCACTGGCTTCAATCTTTTTCCGCGCTTCCACCTGCGGTGTCACGTCTGTGAGGGCTACGAGCACCGACGAAACCACCCCTTCTTCATCCCGCACGGCCTGAAACGAGAAATTGGCGTACAATATTAGATTTTGACCCTGCCGGCGCAGCACCATTTGTTCTTCGGCCAGGGTAAAAGCCGTTCCGGTATCCATCACCTGATGCAACATCTGCAACAGTCCGCTTTCCTTTGTTTCCGGAAAAACATCGGTCAAAGGCTTCCCAATCAGCTGGTCGGGCTCGTAACCCACCAGATCGCAATACAGCCGGTTGACGTTGGTAAAAGAAAGATCGGCTCGTGACAGGTTTGCAATCGCCATCGGCATTTCATTGAGCAGCGATAAGGTCTGCTCCTGGCTAGCCCGCGCTTGGCTTTGCGCCACCCGCCTTTCGGATACGTCGCGCACCACCCCGCCCAACCGGATCATCTGTCCTTTTTCATCAAAATAAGACGTGCCGGTAGTGCGCAGCCAGCGCAGCTTCTTATCATCGCCTTGTACCCGGCAGGTGAAATCAAAGGTCTTTTCCACCCGGCCCGCCATGGCCGCTTCAATAAGCCGTGCCACCCCTGCCATGTCCCCGGGATGCACTTTTTGCAGAATGGTTTCCAGCGCAATAGCCGGCCGCAACTCACGCAAGCCTAAAAAGGTACAGCAACGCTCATCCCAAAACACGGTCCGGGTTTGCAGGTCCAGCTCCCAAACGCCTATTCCGGCAGCATCAATAGCGAACTTGATTCGGCCCAGATCGCTGGCAAAGCCTTCGGGTACAAAGGATAAGGACATATTTGGCTGAAAATACCGGAAAAAACCCCTGAACACCGGTTGGGTACAAATATAACAGGCACAGCAGTGCCCTGCCGATTCCTTTTTGATGGATCTTTTTCCGGCAGGAACGGCCTTTTGCCGCAAAAGGGCTGCCTCTTCTTCTGGAGAAAACACGTTTCTTTGAGGTCGCAATGAGCCGGTATCTTTTCTTTTGCAGCCTGATAGCTCTGTCGGCCTGCTCCGGCGGCGACCGGTTTGAGGAGGCCGCCTTCCAATACCGGATCGATTCGGTGGTGAACGCCCGCCTCGATTCCGTACAGACCCACCTACAACAGCGCAACGACTCCCTTATTCTGGAGGCCGCCCGCCGCCGCGCCGATAGCCTTCGCCATGTGCCCCCGCCGGCGACCTCACCGCCGCCCGTATCTGATCCTCCCCCTTCTATACCTGCGCCGCAACCGTAGCTTTGCGCCCCGTGCGCTTCTGGAAGATTCTGGTTATTTGTATATTGCTCGTGTCGGAGAACCTCTCGGCCCGGCCTGCCGACCGTTACTTCTTCCAATACACTGCCGATTGTGCCGCCGCTTACGACGCCTATTTTTCGCTTCAGCTTCCGGAAGGAACCGCCCAGCTACGCCGGGCCGCCGCTGCTGATCCCGGCAACCTGATGCCTGTTTTTCTGGCCGATTATGAAGATTGCCTGCTGCTGATGCTCAATGGCGACCGGCGCGAATACGAGCAGCGCCGGGACCGCTACGACGAGCGGCTGGCCTGGCTGGACAAAGGGCCTGATGCCTCGCCCTGGAAACGCCTCACCCGGGGCGTGCTGCATCTGCACTGGGCCCTGGTGCACGTGCGCTTTGGCGAACGGGTGAAAGCTGCATTGGCTTTCCGGAAATCTTACCTCAACCTAAAGGAAAACGCCCGCCTCTTTCCGGCATTCAGCCCCAATAAGGTTTTTCTGGGTTTTGAAGAAGCCATTGCCGGCACCATTCCGGAAGACTACCGCTGGATTGCCTCTGTTTTTGGGGTGAAAGGCGATGTGGTGAAAGGGGTGGCCGCCATCGGCGGCTTTCTGGAGCAAAACAAAGCGCCTCAAACGGCCTTCCGGCGCGAGGCGGCCTTGTTTTATACCTATCTCCGCTTCTATCTTTTGCAGCAGCAGGAAGCAGCCTGGAAGTATGTTTCCAGCCCGGATTTTGGTGCTGCCGACAACCTGCTCAACGCACTGGTGGCCGCCAACATAGCGCTCAACTATCGCCACGCCGACGACGCACTGCAATACCTGCGCCGCGCGCAGCGGTTCCCCGAAAGCCGCTACTTTCCGGTCGTGGACTATGAGCTTGGCTATGCCCTGATGTACCGGCTCGATGGCGGTGCTATTGCCGCTTTTGAGCGCTATCTGGCAACCTCGCCGGGTGCCTGGTATCGCAAAGACGCTGCCCAGAAGATTGCCTGGATGCACCTGCTGCAGGGCCGCGCTGCTGAAGCCGCCGAAAAGCTCAAACGCGTGCGCAGCACGGGCAACAGCTTTGTGGACGCCGACAAAGGCGCACAGCGTGCCGCCGAAGCCGGCATGCTGCCCGACCCAACGCTCCTGGCCGCCCGCCTGCTCTGCGACGGCGGCTACTATGCACCCGCGCTGCAAAAACTGGCTGCCCTCCCACCAGCCCTCGCCCAATCGCCCGACCGGAAGCTGGAATATCATTTCCGGGCCGGGCGCACTTATGAAGGCCTGGGCCAGTATGCCAAAGCATTTGCCCACTACAGTGTGGCCTATGAAGAAGGACGTGGCAGCCGCGAGCAATTTGGTGCGCGGGCGGCTTTGCAAACGGCCATGCTATATGAGAAAACCGGCGATGCGGCAAAAGCCCGGCAGTGGTTCGACAAAACCCTCGCGTTGCGCAGCCACGATTTTCAGGCTTCCATCGATCAGCAGGCCAAAGCCGGGCTGGGGCGACTGGGCGGCTCCTGATTCCGGTAATGTTTTTTAGCTTGCTCTACCACCATGAAACAAAGGAAAAAGCCCCGGAGGAAAAGTCCGGTGAGAATGCCAAAGCTTATTTTGGTAATTGCTGTTCTGGCAGTAGCCTTCTGGGCCCGGGAAAACACCGAAACAACCCACAGCAGTCCTGTACCCAAAACACAGACTGGCGGCGGGGCAAAAAAGCCGCGGAGCACTTCTGCTGATTGGAAAGGGGGCGCGATCCGCCCCGCCAAAGGCGACGTGCTGGAAGGGAAAGCTGTCCATATTCCCGACGGCGACACCTTTGACCTGCTTACCGACGAACCAAAGAAATTCCGGGTGCGCATGTCGGGTATCGACGCGCCGGAACAAGCGCAGGACTACGGGCAGGTTTCCAAAGACGGATTAGGCAAATTGATGCAGGGCCAGCGCATCAAAATCGTGGTGCGGGATATAGACCGCTATGGTCGCTCGGTATGCGATGTGTATACCCTGAAACCCTCGGGCGGAAACTGGGTGAATCTCCAAATGATTCAAAACGGCTGGGCCTGGCACTACCAACAATATTCTAAAGATGCCCAACTGGCCGCTGCCGAGCAATTCGCCCGCACGGAGAAAAAAGGATTGTGGTCACAGCCGGCTCCAACGCCACCGTGGGAATTCCGGGCCTCCAGGCGGCAGAAAAAGGGCGCGCAGCGATAGCTGTTTTCCGGAAATCCTCATGAATCTCTACCTGCTTTCCGACACCGATTTTAATTTTCCGGATCCGGCCCTGGCCCTGCCCGACGGGCTGCTGGCCGTGGGCGGTGACCTTCGCCCGGAACGATTGCTGGAGGCCTACCGGAAAGGCATTTTTCCGTGGTTCAACGAAGGCGAGCCGCCTTTGTGGTGGTCTCCCGACCCGCGCTGCGTTCTGTTTCCGCCAAACGTGCGCGTGAGCCATTCCATGAAGCCGCTGCTGCGCAAAAAGGTTTTTGATTTCCGGGTGAATACCGCTTTTGAAGAAGTGATGCGGGCATGTCAGATAGCGCCCCGCGCGGGGCAGGACGGCACCTGGATTACAGATGAAGTTGTGGCAGGCTATGCTGCCCTGCACCGGCTGGGCTATGCGCACAGCGCAGAAGCGTGGCAGGACGGGCAGCTGGTAGGCGGGCTGTATGGCGTGTGGTTGGGGAACGTGTTTTTCGGTGAAAGCATGTTCAGTACTGTTCCCAACAGCAGTAAGTTCGCCTTCATAGAATGGGTGGAGCTGCTGCGCAACCGCGGGGTAGCGCTGATCGACTGCCAGGTGCCCACCGCGCATCTGCAAAGCCTCGGCGCCGAACTGATTTCCCGGAAATTATTTCTCCAACTACTTCAAAAACTAACGTCCCGTTAGCTGGTTTCCCTATTCGAATCGATACGCGTTGGTGTATTGCGCCCGGATGGTTTTGTTTTCGGAAACCACTTCGTAGTAAGGATAAAAAGTAGTGTCGCCGGGAGCTTCAAACCCAATAGCCATGCGTTTCTCGGCGGGCAGTTTGCGCAGCACTACGCGATAGTCTTCAGCCCCTTTGGGCAGCGTAAACTGCGTTTCACCCTGATTGGGCCCGTCTGCGGCAGTAACCGTATAAACGCCCCGCTCCGGTGCCTTGGTAACCGTCACCTGAAACATAAAGCGGTTCAGGCCGTCTTCCGATTGCTGTATCTTCCCTTCGGCGACCACCGTGCCCGGTGCAGGCGCTTCCTGCCGGGCCGCGGCCTGAGCCTGTTGCTCGGGGGTGTTTTTGCAGGCGAGGAGGAAAGAAGAAAGGGCAAAAAAGGTCAGAAAGCGCATGACAGTACCGGCTGGAAAAGACAAAGAAACTACAACAGAGGGATTTGCGGGGTGTGAAACGCAGACTGCAACCAACTTAAAACAGGCTGCCCTGCCCTTCTTTTCCGGAAAGGTCGTCTGTTTTGTTTGAACTATTTTCGTCGAAATCTGCCTCCTGCGCAGCTTTTATGAGTTGGAGAAAGCCTGCTTCATCCAAAATAGCCACGCTGCCCAGCTTTTTGGCTTTTTCCAGTTTGCTTCCCGCATCGGTGCCTACCACCAGATAATCCAGTTTGGCCGAAACGCCGCTGAGCAGGGTGCCGCCGCGCGCTTCTACCATGGCCTCACCTTCGCTGCGCTTCATTTGAGCAAGCGTACCGGTAAAAAGAAAGGTTTTTCCGGAAAAAGTGCCATTCACCGGCTTTGCCTTGTGTTGGTTGCGCATCTCCACGCCCAGCGCCTGAAGCTCGGCAATCAGCTCGCGGTTGCCTTGTTTTTCAAAAAAATGCCGGATCGAAGCCGCCACTTTCGGACCCACGTCTTTAAGCGTCATCAGCTGTTCTTCCGAAAAATCATACAGCTCCTGAATATATTCTACTGCGCCGGCCAGCGTTTTGCCCATGCCTTCGCCGACCTGCGGAATGCCAAGGCCAAACAGAAACCGGCTGAGCGGCTGTTTCCTGGAAGCTTCAATCGCAGCCTGAAGGTTTTCCACTTTTTTGGCACCAAAACCTTCCATTTCCTGAATCTCAGCCCAGTTTAGGGTATAAAGCATGGGTAAGCTCGTGAGGATGCCTAAATCAAAAAACTTACGGATCACCGCTTCGCCCAGTCCGCGAATGTCCATCGCATCTTTGGAGCAGTAATGGATGATGCGCTCCACCGCCTGCGCCGGACACGCCGCGTTGATGCAGCGCCAGATCGGGTCATCGGGCAGCTTTTCCAGCTCGCTGCCGCAGGCAGGGCAGTGGGTGGGATACATAATCGGCGTCTGCGTACCGTCGCGCAGTTCCGGCAAGGATTTTACAAGGTAGGGAATCACATCGCCGGCACGCTCGATCAGTACCGTGTCGCCGAGCATCAGATCTTTTTCCCGGATAAAATCTTCGTTGAAAAGCGTTGCCGAGGAAACCATAACACCGCCAATCGCCACCGGGTCAGTTTTGGCAACCGGCGTAACCGAGCCGGTGCGGTTTACATTAAATTCAACGCGCCGTAGCACGGTTGTTGCCTGCCGGGCGGCAAACTTGTAGGCCACAGCCCAGCGCGGGTGGTGGCTCGTCATGCCCAGCCGGTCTTGCAGTGCGAGGCTGTTGACCTTCACTACAGCGCCGTCGATCTCAAAAGGCAGTTCGTCGCGGCGGGCTTCAAAATCTTCGAGATAAGCAATCACGGCGTCAATGGTGTCGAACCGGTGCAGGTCGCGCACCGGCGTCGGGAAACCGTGGCGATACAGCCATTGCAGGGTATCGTAGTGGTTGGAAAAGGCTTCGGGCAGGGTTTTTCCGGAAACGGCACTGGCCTCGCTCACGTGATACAGCACAGCCGTGAGCTTGCGGTTGCGCACTTCCGCCGGGTCGAGCATCCGCAGGGTTCCGGAAGCTGCGTTGCGTGGGTTGGCCAGCAGCGAAAGACCGGCTTCGGCGCGCTGTTGATTGTATTCGGCAAAAAGCGCTTTGTGAATCACCACCTCGCCCCGGATTTCGAGCGTTTCGATGTCGTCGAGATCGGCGGACAAGGGCACGGTGCGGATCTGCCGGACGTTGAGGGTAATGTCTTCGCCCACTACTCCGTCGCCGCGTGTAGCGCCGCGCACCAGCCGTCCGCCCTCGTAAATAACCGAGATACTAGCGCCGTCGAACTTCGGCTCTACGCAATATTCCACTTTTTCGCCCGCCGCGCCCGCCTGCACCTTGCGGTCCCAGTCGCGCAGGTCGCCGGCATTGTAAGTATTGTCCAGCGAGAGCATCGGCACCAGGTGGGCCACCTGCGGGAAGCGTTCGCTCAGGGCGCGGGCAATGCGCTGGGTGGGCGAGTCGGGTTGCTGTAGATCGGGATATTCCCGCTCCAGTGCTTCTAATTTTTTGTAAAGTGTGTCGTACTCAAAATCGGCCAGCTGCGGCTCGTTTTCAACGTAATATTTCCATTCGGCGTGGCGCAGAATCGAAATCAGCCGCGAAATGGCTTCATCGGGTGGGAGGGCATCTGCGCCTCCGGATAAAAATGCTTTTGCGTCTTCAAAAAGGGTTTTTTCAGCTGCCGGCGTGTACATGGGGTAAAGTTCGGGAAAGGGGCGCTTCGGCAGAAAGAAGCAAAAGCTGTTTTTTTAAAAGGAACTGGAGCGTAGTCTGTTTTTTTCAGTAAACCAATGCGAAATTTCCGGAAATATCTGCCTCCGGATTCGCTTTTCAGGCCTCTCAGTATGGTTTAGACAACAACCTTTTATAGAACCAGACGTTAAGGGGGAGGACCGCCTTTGCTGCGGATTCGTATCTTCGTCAATTCCTCAAAATCTGCACCCTTGCTTCCTCGAAATAAGACCTCTTTTGCCACCGACTGTGCCAGCTGTGCAGCGCGGGGGCGGTCTATTTTCTGCAATCTGGATGCAGAAAGTCTGGCGCTTTTCAACGATGTAAAGTCTTGTACTTTTTATAAAAAAGGACAACTTCTTTTCCCGGAGGGTGGCTATCCGCTGGGGGTGTTTTGCGTAAATGCCGGTAAGGTCAAGATTGCCCGCACGGGGCAGGACGGCAAAGAGCAGATTGTGCGGCTGGCTAAAGAAGGCGATGTGCTCGGCTACCGCGCGCTTTTGGGTGGCGAGCGTTACAATGCCAGTGCCGTAGCGCTTGACGATACGACGGTTTGCTTTGTGCCGCGCGACATCTTTTTTGAGGCGGTGAAGAAAAGTCCGGGGCTTTCGCTGGAAATTATCAAGTCGCTGGCCAACGAGCTGGGCCGGGCCGAGCAGACCATTACCGATCTGGCGCAGAAACCCGTACGCGAGCGGCTGGCTGAAGGACTTTTGTTTCTGAAAGAAACCTATGGTTTTGAGCCGGACAGCGCCATTATCAACGTAGTGTTGTCCCGCGAAGATTTAGCCAATCTGGTAGGTACGGCTACGGAAACGGTGATCCGGCTGCTTTCGGAATTGAGGAGCGATAAGATTGTGGCTTTTGAGGGGAAGAAAATCCAGATTCTGGATATGCAGCGGCTGATCCGGACGGCGAACGTGCAGGATTGAGGAGCCAGATTGGGATTTTTTCGGAAATTTTCTTGAGGCAAGCGAAAAAGGCAGATCTAAAGCCGTTTGGGTTTCTTGTGCATTGTAGAAGGCGCGCGGCGCGATGCATAGCAAAAAGCGGTTCCCACGGAGTAGATTTGAAATAAAAATTTGTTCTTTATGCAGCCGCGTTACATCAATCCTTATACCGATTTTGGATTCAAGAAAATCTTTGGCGAGGAAGCTTCCAGGCCTTTATTGATTGACTTTCTCAACGCCCTGTTGCCCGAAGAGTCGCCCATTACCCAAATCAGTTTTAAAAACACTGAGCAACTCGGCCTTGCCGATCACGACCGCAAAGCGATCTACGACATTTACTGCGAAAACGAACGGGGTGAAAAGTTTATCGTAGAGCTGCAAAAAGCGCGGCAGACCCATTTCCGGGAACGAACGATTTACTATTCCACTTTCCCTATTCGCGAGCAAGCCGAAAAAGGAGCGTGGAACTTTAACCTCAAAGCCGTTTACTGCATTGGTATTCTGGACTTCAACTTTGACGACGCCGGTGCCTCCCCGGAAGAGCAACAAGCGTTTTTCCATACTATCCAGCTTAAAAACCAGTTTGGTCGTGTCTTCTACGGGAAGCTCACATACGTGTACCTGGAAATGCCGAACTTTATGAAAAGGGAAAGCGAGCTTCGGACGCGGCTGGACCAGTGGTTGTATTTTATCAAGAACCTTCAAAATTTTGCGGACATGCCCACGATATTCAAAGACGAGGTGTTTGAGCAGGCTTTTGAGAAAGCCGAGCTGGCCAACATGGCTCCTGCCGAGCGCGACAAATACGAACAAAGTCTGAAAGTGTACCGCGACCTTAAAAACGTGATTGACGCCGCCTACGACGAAGGGCTGTTGGAAGGCGAACGCAAGGTTGCCAAACAACTCAAAGACTTAGGCGTTGCGATTGAGATTATTATGCAGGCAACTGGCCTGACAGCGGAAGAAATAGCGAAACTATAGCCGCTTTTTCCGGAAATCCAACCGTCTTAAGCCCTTTTTAAGCCCTTCCTTAAGCGCCTTTAAAGATGGCAAAAGAAACATTTGCAGGCATTTCATCATGAAGGAAATCCTGCTGTTTTTCAGAGCATTGCTCTGCGTTTTTTTATTTATCCCAGCCTCAAACGTCTTTGCCCAGCGCAGCCTGACGCTCGTCGAGGCGGAAAGAAGTTTACAAGAGAATAACCTCTTTTTGCTCGCGGCACAATACGAGATTCCGGCGGCCGAAGCGGCCGTGATTCAGGCGCGCATCTGGGACCTGCCCCAGGCCACCGCCGGACTCAATCTCATCAATCCCCAAGACAAACGGGTGTTTGATGTGGGGCGAAATGGCCAAAAAGAGGT
>JAEVZP010000128.1 GCA_023392185.1 Bacteroidota bacterium | reverse complement strand
CCATTGTGGATAAGTTACAAGCTGCGCTGGCCGAAAACGAAGGCGATTGGGAAAGCCGGCATCCGTTTAAATAGTTGTTTCCCAAACCTATAAGGTCTTCGAGACCTTATAGGTTTTATTAGACCTGCCGCTCCATCATTTTTTCCGGAAATGCCAGCGGCCCGAAGCCAAACTTCCGGTAAAGTTCGTGGGCGTCGCTCGTTGCCAGCCGCCAGGTCTGCACGTTTTGAAGCGGTGGATAGCTCATAATAAAAGCCATCAGTTTTTTGGCAGAACCCTTTCTGCGGTACGCCTCCGCAATGAAAACATCCAGCAAATACGCAAACACCGCATAGTCGGTAACTACACGGGCATAGCCTATTTGTCTTCCATGCAGATACACGCCGAAATTCAGCGAATGCCGGATGCAGGTTTCTACTGTTTCGCGGCTGCGCCCTTTGGCCCAGTAAGATTTTTTAAGAAAAAGGTGGATAAAATCCACATCAAGGCGGGCCGGGTCAGTGGCGATTTCGGGAACCATAAGCGCTTTATTTTGGGGAATCCCGGACAAGGCCCATTCAAAAGTGGGAGGTTAAATTCCGGAAATTTCCTCCAAATTACCCTTCCCCAAGGGCCTCCAAAGCCTTTTGAGAAGCCATTTGGCCGGCTGCCTTTTTCGTGTAGCCTGTGCCACGCGATTTTTCTTCCCCATTGATGATCACAGCTACGGTAAAAATCCGGCGCGGTCCTTCCTGCTTGTCTGAAAGCACCACATATTCCAGCGTCTCCCCCCGGCGTTGAACCAGGCTAAGAAGTTTGTTTTTGAAGTTGGTATCGGTTTGTGCTACGGTGTCGATGTCCACATAATTGCGCAGCAACACCTTCAGAATAAAGCGGCAGGTTTTCTCATAGCCTTTGTCGAGATACACCGCGCCCACAAGCGCTTCCAGGGCATTGCCGAAGATATGAGAGCGGCCCAGCGCGCGGTCGGCCTGATTGAAATGCACCAGCTTATCCAGCCCCATTTGCAGCGCAATGCTGTTGAGCGACTCGCGGCACACGAGGCGGGAACGCAGCTCGGTGAGAAAACCTTCGTCTTCCGCCGGATACTTTTTGAAAAGATATTCGGCAACCACGGCGCCGAGGATAGCATCGCCCAAAAACTCCAGCCGCTCGTTGTTGGCCGCAGGGGCTTCGTTGGCCGATCGGTGGGTAAGCGCCGCTTCGTAATAGGGCAGGTAATGCGGTCGGAAGCCCAGTACCCGTTCCAGTTGATAGGAAAGTTCTTTGGGCCGCTTAAAAAAATGGCGGACGCGTGTTACAATACCCGCCATAGTCCGCCGGTTTTAAGCTTCGTATTTCTTGAAAATAGCCGTGGCATTATGTCCGCCAAAACCAAAGGTATTGCTCAGCGCAGCCCGGACGGGGCGGTGTTGGGCCTCATTAAAGGTCAGGTTCAGCTTCGGATCGATTTCCGGATCGTCCGTAAAATGGTTGATCGTTGGCGGAATGGCGTCGTGCATCACCGCTTTGAGCGCGGCAATCGCTTCGATGGCACCGGCACCGCCCAGCAGGTGACCGGTCATGCTTTTGGTGGCCGAGATATTCAGATTGTAGGCATGTTCGCCGAATACTTTTTGAATGGCCAGCAGTTCGGCCACATCGCCCAGTGGGGTAGAGGTGCCGTGTACGTTGATATAATCGATGTCTTCGGGTTTCAGGCCGGCATCGTCGAGCGCTGCCCGCATCACATTGATAACACCCAGGCCTTCCGGGTGGGGAGCGGTGAGGTGATAGGCATCGGCGCTCATGCCGCCGCCTATGATTTCGCCGAGAATGGTAGCACCGCGTTTTTGCGCATGTTCCAGTTCTTCGAGGATCAGAGCGCCGGCACCTTCGCCCAGCACAAAGCCGTCGCGGTCTTTGTCAAACGGGCGGGAAGCTGTCTCAGGAGAATCGTTGCGTTCTGAAAGCGCTTTCATGGCGTTAAAACCACCTACACCGGCTTCGGTAACGACTGCTTCGGAGCCGCCGGTAACGATCGCGTCGGCTTTGCCGAGGCGAATGAGGTTGAAAGCGTCGATAAGCGCGTTGGTAGAAGAGGCACAGGCCGAAACCGTGGCATAGTTGGGGCCCATGAATCCATACTTCATGGAGATATGCCCGGAGGCTATATCAAGGATCATCTTGGGGATGAAGAACGGGTTGAAGCGCGGCGTGCCGTCGCCGGTGAAGAAGTTCTTCATCTCCTCGATAAAGGTGATCATGCCGCCGATTCCGGAAGCCCAGACCACACCTACACGTTCTTTATTGATCGCGCCGGGCACATCGATCCCTGCCATCTTAACGGCCTCATCGGCTGCCGCAATGGCGATCTGCGAAAAGCGGTCGAGCTTGCGGGCTTCTTTGCGATCGAAATAATCGAGCGGGTTAAAGCCTTTGAGTTCGCAGGCAAACTTGGTTTTAAACTTCGACACGTCAAACTGCGTGATCGGCCCTGCGCCGGAAACGCCATTCAGCAATCCATTCCAGTAATCGGGAACGTTATTGCCAAGTGGGGTCAGGGCGCCAATGCCCGTAACGACGACGCGTTTCAGGGATGCTGTCATAAACAGTTTGAGGGATACTGAGGAATGGGATTTCGAAGGCGAAAGTATCAAGACGGAAGTATCAGGTATCAAGATGAAAGTATCAGGACGAAAGAGAAAACGCTTCTACTCCGGGCCTTGATACTTGATACTCATGTCTTGATACTAACAGCGTTCTACTAAAAAATTACTTTACGTGTTCTTCGAGGTAAGAAACGGCTTGTCCAACAGTAGTGATGGTCTCGGCCTGTTCGTCGGGGATAGAGATGTTGAATTCTTTTTCGAATTCCATAATCAGTTCTACGGTATCGAGGGAGTCGGCACCGAGGTCGTTGGTAAAGGAAGCTTCCGGCACGACGTCGCCTTCGTCTACGCCAAGCTTGTCAACAATAATTTTCTTTACCCGGTTTGCAATTTCAGACATGGCTGTTGGATTGGTTTAAAAAATGGAAGGTGCAAAAATAGTTTCTCGGCGGGATATCCAAAGCGGCAAAACGCCTTTTTTGAACAGAAGGAGAATGGTCTCCTTTCCGCCGGAAAGATAGCCTACAAAAAGCTTTCCAGTGGTTCTTTTATCCGTTGTAGAAAGGTTGGGTGGCTGCGGTACGGCATTCAGACCAGATGCGGTGTACCAGTTCGCCCGCCGGAACAATGTCTTTAATCAGAGCGCTGACCTGCCCGATTTCCAGCTCGCCCTCGGCCAGGTCGCCTTCCCACATGCCCAGCTTGGCGCGTCCGCGCCCCAGAATTCCGGAAAGGATTTCTTCGTTGGCACCCTCCGCTTCGGCCTCGGCTACCCGCTGCTGAAACGGATTTTTGAGCAACCGCACCGGCGTCAGCTTTTTGAGCGAAAGCACCGTGTCGCCTTCGCCGGCCGCTACAATCGCTTCTTTAAAAGCGGTATGACTCGAAGCCTCGGGCGTGGCCACAAAGCGCGAGCCGATCTGGACGCCTTCGGCGCCCAGCGCCATCACGGCAAACATTTGCCGGCCGGTAGCAATGCCGCCTGCAGCAATGACCGGAATCTGCACCGCTGCGCGCACGGCAGGGATGAGGCAGAGCGTGGTGGTTTCTTCGCGGCCATTATGCCCGCCCGCTTCAAAGCCCTCGGCCACCACGGCATCTACACCGGCGGCTTCGCTTTTCTGAGCAAATTTGGCAGAGCTGACCACATGCACGACCGTAATACCCGCTTCTTTAAGCGTCCCGGTCCAGGTTTTGGGATTGCCGGCAGAGGTAAAAACGATCGGTACTTTTTCTTCGAGGATAATCTTTACATGCTGCTCAATATCGGGATACAGCAGCGGCAGATTGACAGCAAAAGGCTTGTTGGTGGCTGCCTTGCATTTTTGGATGTTTTCCCGCAACTGATCGGGATACATGCTGCCTGCGCCAATCATGCCCAGTCCGCCGGCATTGGAGACCGCCGCCGCCAGTCGCCAGCCCGATGCCCAGATCATACCGGCCTGGATAATCGGATATTCGATGTGGAAAAGCCGGGTAATGCGGTTGGAAAAAGAAGCGTTGTTTTCCGACATAGCCCGCGAAAATAGGGGACGGGGGGGAAAGGGCCGAAGGAGGACCGGGACCGAAGAAAAATTTCCGGGATAGCTGACCTGCTGCCGAAGCTGACCTGACAGGCTTCTGCGCTTTGCCGCAGACCTGTCAGGCTCCGTAAAAGCTCACCTTTTCAAAACCGACGTTTGCAGTTGCTCCCCATTCGGCTGGCGAATGATCAGCTGATACACCCCGCCTGCCAGCCCGGCCAGCGTAAGCCGGTTGTCCTGCGCGGCTGGCCGGGAGAAGATGGTTTTTCCGGAAACATCTGTCAGAATCAGTACTGCGCCGGGTTCCAGGCCATTCACGTTGAGAGACTCGGTGGCCGGGTTGGGGAAAATGGCAATCGCATTTGCCCCAATGTAATGGACCACTACTGAGGGGCTGTAGCTCACCGTCCCGTTCGCTTCCACAATACGCACCTGGTAAATGTTTTTCCCCTGGAGCGGCGTGTTGTCGAAAGCGGCATACAAGCCTTTGGATTTGTTTTGCGCTGTCACAGATTCCAATAGCTTCCAGTCGCCGCCCGCTTGTTTCATCAACTCGTAGCGCAGCAAGTCCTTTTCTGATACTGTTTCCCACTCGAGGCGGATACGCCCGGTTTCGGCAGTGCCGCCCACGGCTATCTTCGACAGCGAAAGTGGCACATTCAGGTCGCGGTTGAGATATAACTCTGAGAACCCGGGAATGCGGTAGTGGATGTGGAAGCCGCTTGTCGTCGCGCCGGCAAAGGCGCCCGAGGAATCAGGGGCGTAGTAGCTATAATTGCCGCCAGTGTCATTGTTGCCGTAATCCAGATCTTCGTTAGTCCCGTTGTATTTGGTGAGGTAAAGGCCCTGCACCTGCGTAACGGTTGGCTCGGCGGCCATATAGCGGGCCAGTTCTGCATCCGTTCCATACAGCCGCAGCCCAACAGGCTGCTGCGGATTGCGCTCGCTCGAAAGCTTCCAGTTGCGGTCAAAGTAAGGGGCGTGTCCGTGGTTAGAATACGTCCGCACTGTGTCCGGTGCTTCCACGTGTTTATAGGAAATAGCGGTATTGCCCAGGTTTTGCCGCCCGTCGTGTGCGGCAGCGATGATTTTGCCGCTCCCATCCAGCAGATAGACCCAGTGATCCCAGCCGGTGAGCGCCACCATGCCGGTGCCGGTCGGGTCGACAGAAAGATCGGTAGGGGCGGGCGGCGTGGTCAGGGCTGCGGTAGCCATGTAGCCACAGCTATCGGTGGCTGTAAATACCACCGCGTTGCCGTTGGGGGCCAGCACAATACTGTCTGTGCCGACCGGGTTGTTGTCCAGCTGATACTGATATGGCAGACGGCCGCCGGAAGCCCGCAGCTTTACCGGCGTACCAAAAGGTCCCGGTCCGGGATAGGTGGCCGTCAGCGCCATGGCCGGGTTGGCAAACGTCAGCGAGTCATATCCGACCAGGCTCCATTTCCCTTGGTCGTCCCGCGTGCGCACGCTCAAAAGGTGTTTGCCGGGCGGCAGGCAAGGCGCGTTAAAAGTAAAATTCTGGTTGATGGTATCCGACGTTCCGCCGGTGAAAAGCACCGTACCGTTGCCAACACCGGGGTCGGTATCCCAATAGTACTCGCCCTGCACGATTTTGGGCAGGAGGTAGAAAAAAGCTTCGTCCACATGGCTCCATTTTCCGGAATGATCCCGGCTGCGGACATATAGGCGATGCTCCCCGCCAGAGAGCGCTGCTGTGCTGGCAGTCAGGGCCTGCCCTACCGAGTCGCCTGGCGTGAAAGCAAAAGAAATGCCGTTGCCAACACCCGGATCGGTATCAAAAAAGTATTCTCCGTCTGCCACTGCACCATTCACAAAGAAATCTACCGGGTAGGCGTGGCCCCACGCGCCGGTAACCGATCGGGTGCGCACATACAACTGATGGACACCGCCGGCAAGATTGGGTACTGTTATGGCAAGTGTTGTGTTAAGCGAGTCCTGCGCGGGAAACGTGAAAGCTGTTCCGGACCCGAAACCGGGATCTGTGTCAAAGAAATACTCGCCGTTGGCCAGTGCACCAGGGGTGTAAAAATCCACGGGTTCGGCCAGGCTCCACCTGCCGCTTTGGCTGCGGGTGCGCACGTACAGGTTGTGGGTTCCGGCAGTTAGGAGTGCCGGCGTTGGAATGGAATAGGTTTGATTCAAAGAATCCGATGTGTTGCCCGCACTTAACGCCGTTCCGGAGCCTTGGCCCGGGTCTGTATCAAAAAAATACTCGGCATATACAAGCGAATCCGGCGCGTAGAACGGGACGGCTTCCGTCAAAGACCAGGAACGCGGCGTTCCGGCGCTGTCAAAGTAGCTGCGGACGTAGAGCCAGTGGTAGCCTTGCGATAGGGTGGAAGGCACCATGATGCTGGTCGTGAGATTCAGACTGTCGGTTGGCGAAACGGTCAGGAGCGTGCCATTACCGATGCCGGGATCGGTGTCGAAGTAGTATTCAAACCGGGTTATTTGCAGATTTTGTGCCTGCCCTGCGGCCGCAAAAAGCAGCAGGCACAGGAAAAGCTTCCATTTCTTTTGCATGGCGTTCGATTTTTAAACAGATTTTAAAAAACAGCCACGCTAGCGACGAATGGTGGAGATAACGTTGATTTGAAGGGTGCCGCCGGGGTTCACCACACCGCCTGCCGGGCTCGTGATGGTCAGGTTGCGGATTTGTGGAAGGGGCGGAATGCCGAATTTCTGAAAATAACCGTCGCCGCCCGTCAGTCCGATGTCTTTGCCATCGGTTCCCCCGTTTTGGGCGGGCGAACTGCTTTGCAGGTTATAATCGTAGGGGTAAGAAAAGTAATCGCCTGACACCGGAAAATTCACCAGTTGGGGGTCAATATTGGTTAGATTTCCGGAACCGGTGTTGCTGCCGGAGCCTACCGGAAACGCATTATTGGCACACTGGAATGAAATATTGTTGTTGAAACTGCTGGATGTCACATTGTTTGCCGGGTTGGCGCGGTAAAAAATATTGTTGTTAATGGTGAGCGCACGTATGGAACCGCTAAAGGCGCTGCCTGCGTTGAGAAAGAGGTTGTTTTTGATCAGGAAATTATTGATACCATAATAGCCGTAAGCGTCGTATATGGTTCCGTTGAAAATATTATTTTTAACGGTAACGCCATTAAAGGCAGCGTAGAAATTGGGGTTGAAGTTGGTACCTGTAGCTTCAAACACATTGCTTTCCAGGGTTACATTCGTCCAGTTGCCGCCCAGATTGACCTGATCCCGCACCAGGCAGCGTTCCACTTTCAGATTGCTGTGTGTACCGCTTCCGTTCACGCGATTGAGATTAAAACCCACTATGCGAACATTATTTGCGTCAACGGAGATGTTATCTGCTGTAGAAACATTGGTGTTTACGTTTTGTGGCCTGTGACCGCTCCCAATCAACGTCAGTTCCTTATCAACCGTAAAACCATTATAGTTATACGGTGAAGCAGAGATGTAAATCGTGTCGCCGTTGGCGGCAGCAGTGATGGCTGCGCCCACGCTTGTGTATTGTCCGGGCGAGGGAATGTTGTTATTAACGGTCAGCACCGTAGCCTGTGCGCTTACACTCAGTGCTGTAAAACCAGTAAGGAAAACTGCTTTCATAAAAAAGGAGGGTTGGGTGGGTCAAAATGATACCCAAAATTCCTTTAAATGGAAGCTGAATTCAATACGATAATCTGCGTATTTCAGAGGTGCTTTTAGATAAACAGGTGTGGAGCAGGTTTGAATGGCTTTAAAGAAAAGTCTCTTTCGCGCTACCTTCCCGGAAAACCGTGCTTCAAAGCGGAATGCTAAAAACCCGCCACGAACCGCATCAGCAAAATCTGCAAATCCTGGGTATTGGTCAGGCTCAGTTCCCGGGCGGTATCAAAAACGTCATGGTAGTGTCCTTTGCCGCCATTGCCATAGATAAAAAACGCGGGTACCCCGGCTTCCGAAAAATAATAGTGATCGCTGTTGGCCGCCCCGCCCCGCTTGTTCAGTTTCGGTAGAAACCGCGCTTCGGTATTGAGCTTATCCAGGCGGGCAAATTCCTCCTCGTGAAGCGTAGCATTCACTACTGTTGCGCCATCGGCGCACTCGCCCACCATATCCAGGTTAATCAGAAACCGGATGTTCGCCAGCGGCTTCAACGGATTTTCAGTATAGTACTTAGAGCCGAGCAGACCAGCTTCTTCTCCGCTGAAAAACAAGAATAAGACGGAATACTTCGGTGGCTTCTGCGCAAAATAGCGGGCCAGATCCAGAACGGCCGCCGTTCCGGAA
Organism: Bacteroidota bacterium; assembly: GCA_023392185.1. Lineage (GTDB taxonomy): Bacteria > Bacteroidota > Bacteroidia > Chitinophagales > Chitinophagaceae > UBA1952. Next base: position 5,464 of record JAEVZP010000128.1, on the reverse strand, counting down.
GCATTGTCATTGGCACCGGCAAAAATGGTGCCTTTGCCCATCTCGCCGAGGTGATCGTAGTGGGCCGTAAAAACGATAAAAGAATCCGGAACCTCGGCGCCGCGCACCAGGCCGCAGACGTTGTATTGCCGGTTGTGGCTCAGGTAACGCGCGGGCAGTTGGGCCGCCACACTCCGGACTTTGCGGGGCAAAATGCTGTCCTGCACATAGATGACTGTGGCGCCGCCGGCCATCCGGGTCGTTCGGGCCGTCCAGGTCATTTTGCCTTTCACCGGCACCAGATACAGGCCGGCAGCGAGCGAGTCGGGGGCAATATTGCGCAGAAAAGAGCCTTTGGTGAGCGTATCCGCATGTTCCCAAAAAACGACCTTACCGTTTGCCGCAAGTGCTTGCACGCGCGCGCCCGCCGGTGTTTTGGCAAAGACCTGTCCGGCATCAATCCGCGTTACCCTGGTTTTTTCGGTTTCAAACGGATTGCTGCGCGCGTCTATCAGGTAATCAATTCCGGGACGCAGTTCTTTGCCGTTGATTTTGAGCACCAGGGGCAGTGGGAAGGTATTGACGCCAAAGCCATAGCCTTGCAGGAAGCTGGTGTCTTCGGTGGCCGGTGCCACACCGGCTTCCCGGAGCCTTCGCACGAGGAAACGGGCTGCCTTCTCTGCTCCCTTATCCACATAGCCGCGCCCCGACATAGAAGCGCCGGTCAGCATCCGGATGTCATAACGAAGCGCCTTGGGATTCTGAGCCCAAAGCCGTTGCGGTAAATAGCTTCCGAGCAGGAGTGCCAAAATGAGAAACAGCGTTTTCACGAGAAAGGCAGACGAAAAAAAACGGGTCGAAATACGCTTCCGGCCCGTTGAAAAAAGAAGATTGACAACCGTCAGATGCTGTTAAAGGCGGCGCAGAACGGTGGATACAAGTGTGCTATCGGTATCGTCGAGGGGCGCAATCAGCTTCAGCGTCATCAGCGAATCGTTGTAATCCACAAAATAATGCTTGCCGGCCAGCGTAGAATCGGTGATCGTAATGCGGGTATCAGCATCGTGCAGGGTCCATTTTCCGGAAATCATGGAGTCTTCCACCCGGAAAGTGTCAAGCGTGAAGGCCGTAATGCGGGCCATATTGCCACCGGGCAGAAACCGATAGCGGGTGGCGCGCTGCAGCCGGTTCAGGGTGTCATATTGTATAGTGCCCGCATCGTTGGAGAGCGTTGTATCCCGCGTCTTGATTTTCCAGGACCCTTTGACGATGCCCAGCTCGCGCATGGAGGGCGGTGCGTCTTTCTTGCAGGCGACGAGGGAGGTGGTGATAGCAGCAATAAAAAGAAGGCCTTTTTTCATGGTTTTTTCTGGAAACAGCGTTCAGACAGCGGCTCTAAAATTAAGTTGCCGGGACCGACGGTGCAAGCAATTTGTTTGTCAGGGATGAATATAGTGGCGCTCCTCCGTTACAGTAGCCGCGCGCAGGCTGTCTTGCAGGGCATAGGTCAGCCGTATCTGCAGGGCCGTATCGTTGAGGGCAAGCACCTGCCATAGCAGGCGGCCCGTGCCCTCTGTGATCAGGGTTTTGGTATCGGCCTCGTATTTCCAGCGGCCCAGGTCTTTACCCTCCGGATTTTGACCGGGGCATTGCCTGGGGCCGGGCTCTGCGTAGTAGTTGCCGGACGCGGCAAAGAAATACCGGAGGTCCTGCTGGCAGCTATCCATCTGCTCGAAGTAATCGACCGTATCGCTTACGCCGCCGGGCCCGGTGGTGATTGCCTGCGAAAAAACAAGCTTCCAGGGGGCCTGGCTAAGGTATTTCTGTGGAGACATATAGCGCGGATCTTTCTCACAGGCAGTGACAAAAAGTATCGTAGCCAAAAGGAAACTTAGGGAAAACGCAGCGCGTATCATAAGCTGAAAGATACGAAATGGCGGCTTACGGATGTAACAGGTGGTGGATTCTTTTTATGAAAAAAGCCTTTGTCGGTGTAACAAAGGCTTTTTTTTGGCGGTGACGCGGACCATACCGGCGTGCGGCAGATTACTTCCGGGTATAGGTAATCCGGTTTTCCACCACAATCTGGTTGGGGCCTGCTGTGGTGGTGTATTGGTTTTTGAGCCGCATCGTGTTTCCGGAAATTTCCTGGATGTTGAAGGTATCCGTCTGACTGCCCGACGGAAGGGTCAGAAGCAGTTGGGTGCTGTTTTCCACAATGGCATACGTGCCGCGGCTTACGGTATCCGGGTCGGAAGGCCGGCATTTGGTGGTGCCTTCCGTTTGCAGGAGCACCCTGCTGGCTAAGAAATGGTAATGGTCGTCCCGGGCGCAGGGCGACTGTGCGGCAAGATTATCCGTTTCGGGACCGGCAATACCATTGGTCGTGGTAATGGTTCTGCTTTCCGTCTTCATCCAGGTGCCCACAATCCGCTCCGATGGGGTCGTGTTGACGTTGTTGTTGTCGTTCTTTTTGCAAGCCACTGCCAGCAGGGATACGGCTGCAAGGGCCAGAAAGGATTTTTTCATGTTTTTCAAGGGTAGAATAAAATCTTTTGGAGATAAAGAAACCTACCGGCGGTAGATCCGGTCCACGGTGCCGGCAAAGTTGATGCCGGCAACTTTCAGGACGGTGTCTTTGCTCAGATGCAGGGTAGTGGTGCTGATCTCGTTGAGTTGCACCATAATATCCCCATATTTCGGGTGATCGGTGAACAGCATTTTGGTGTCATTCTCCACCAGTTTCCAGTTACCACGGTAAGTGCGTTGCGAATCTGCTTCGTTGCATTTGGTCGCGCCCTGATTGCAGAACAGGGTGAATTCAGTTGTAAACTCGGTCAGGTCGTCTCTTTTGCAGGTCTCCATAGTATCAAGGAGATCGAACTGGCCGAGGCGGCCCAGTTGGGGAACGGTAATTTTATGCGTCGTCAGTTTCCATTTACCTACGACGAGCGATTCGCGGGAAACCACGCCTGTATCCTTGGAGCAGGCGGTAAAAAGCAGGGCGCAGAGAGAAAGCGGGAGTATCGCTTTTTTCATGTTTAAGATGGATTTTGAGGCGTGTTGAACTATGGGTAAAAAAGGGAGCGGTTTATTATTTCTCATAAACAGAAATCGTCTTGCCGGAGATGGTGTAACCGTCCTGCGTATAGGTCGTGTCGGTGTAGAGTTCCATGCGCGAAGGCGTCAGGGAGAGGATCTGGTTGCGCGTCACGCCTGCGTTGCTATCGAGCGTAAAAATCAGTTCCTTATCGTTGTTGCGGAGCGCCCAGGTGCCCCGGCGCACTTCTTTGGGGAGAAAAGGAAAGCACATGTCATTTCCCTGGTCCAGGTAATAGCTGTGGTCGGCGCGCAGGTCCGTCAGATCGTCGAGCACGCAAGGAGGAGCCGCGGCCAATACGTCCACCGTCATATCCACCTTCCCGTCTATCAGGGAAAATCCCTTTGCATAGGTAAGCCGCCACTTTCCGGTAACCATTTTCTCGGCTTCACTCGGGCCGGGTTCCGTTTTGATACAGCCCGTAACCACCAGGCCGAGTGCTGCAACTGCAAGCAATGTTTTTTTCATAAAGTTCAGAGCGCCTTTGAGGAGACGCAGATAAAGGGAGGAACCCCTATGTGTTGTTGGTTGAAAATGAAAATCAGAAGATGGCGCCTTCCTGCTCTTTATAGGCGCGCACTTGCTCCAGAGCAGCTGGAATCACATCGGAGATAATGGTGATGAAGGTGTCTTTTTGCGCGTTTTGGATTGCATAATCAATCGCCTCGTTTTCCTTCAGGATGACTTTCACGGGCATGTCGGGTTTTATTTTCCGGATGCCGGTCAGCAACAGCTCTACAATCTCGTCGGCGCTGCGGCCCCGGGTATTTTTATCCTGGCGGATGATAATCTCATCAAAGGTGCGGGCTGCTTCTTCACCCAGGTCAATGGTGTCTTCGTCGCGGCGGTCGCCCACGCCGGCAATAATACCCACTTTGGCAGCGGCCGGCACGTGTTCCAGAAAGCCACCGATCGCTTTCATGCCGTGGGTGTTGTGGGCATAATCGAGCATGACGGTAAAATCCCGGAAATGGAACATGTTCATCCGGCCGGGCGTTTGCGCTGCGCTGGGTATAAAGGTTTGCAGGCCGCCACGAATGGTGTCGAGCGGCACGTCGCTTACATAGGCGGCCAGCACAGCGCCGAGGGTGTTCTGTACGTTAAACAGCGCCGTGCCGTTGAACGTAATGGGAATATTGGCCACATTCTCCACCCGGATTTTCCAGTTGTCGCGCAGGATAGTGATAAAACCGTTTTCATACACTCCGGCCAGCCGGCCCCGCTTGATATGACGCTGAATGCGCGGGCTGTTGGGATCGGTGGAGTAGAGTACTACGTGGCAATCGAGCTCCAGCCGCATGTCATACACGCGGTCGTCATCGGCATTGAGGATAGCATATCCGTTGGAGGTGACCGCGTTGGGCACCACCGCTTTGACGCGTGCCAGCTTCGCCATGGTGTCGATGCCGCCGAGGCCCAGGTGATCGGCGGCCACGTTGGTTACGATGGCCACGTCGCATTTATGAAAACCCAGACCGGCGCGCAGGATACCGCCGCGGGCCGATTCCAGCACGGCTACCTCCACCGTTGGGTCGCGCAGCACGAATTCGGCGCTTTTGGGTCCGGTACAATCGCCCCGCACCATCAGCTCATGTCCGATATACACGCCGTCGGTTGTGGTATAGCCCACCGTCTTGCCGGTTTGGCGCATAATATGCGCCGTCAGGCGGGTAGTGGTGGTTTTACCGTTGGTGCCGGCCACCGCGATGATGGGAATGCGGGCAGAAGTTCCGGGCGGAAACAGCATATCGATCACCGGACCGGCCACATTGCGGGGCAGGCCTTCGGTCGGGTCCAGGTGCATCCGGAAGCCGGGTGCAGCGTTGACTTCCAGCACGGCACCGCCGCTTTGCATCAAGGGCACTTCCAAGGTGTCGGCCATAATGTCGATACCGCAGATGTCGAGGCCGATAATGCGGGCAATCCGCTCGCAGAGCACAATGTTATCGGGGTGAACGTTGTCTGTTACGTCTGTAGCAGTGCCGCCGGTGCTTAGGTTGGCCGTGGGCTTGAGCCAAAGCTCTTCACCTTCGGGCAGCACGCTTTCGAGCGTCAGTCCCTTGCCTTCGAGCACGGCCATGGTCACCCGGTCAATCTTGATTTCGGTGAGCACATTTTCGTGTCCAAATCCACGGCGCGGGTCCGCGTTCACTTCATCCACCAGCTCCTGGATGGTTGATTTCCCGTTGCCGGTGATGGCTGCCGGCGTGCGCACGGCAGCAGCCACGTATTTGTAGTTGATCACCAGCACCCGGTGGTCGCGGCCGGTAATAAATTTCTCTACAATCACGGAAGTGCTGTGCTTCTGGGCTTCTTCAAAACCCATTTTCGCTTCTTCGAGCGTGCGGATATTGGTGACTGCGCCGCGGCCGTGGTTGCCGTTGA
>JAEVZP010000089.1 GCA_023392185.1 Bacteroidota bacterium | reverse complement strand
ACGCGGCTTTTTTCCGCAAATTCCCGCAAAAAAGCCGCTTTCTCCTCCCTCTCCTACCGCTTGCGGCAACCGCATCAGTGCCGGCCTGCTACTTTTGCCCTGTCTTGCAAACGATTCAGCAGCTTTCCTTTTTTCAATACCGGCTCTACACACAGGCCGATTTCCGGTTTACGGGGCGCATCACGGCGATCACCGGGCCCAACGGCAGCGGCAAAACCGCCATTCTGGATGCGGTCTATTACCTCTGCTACACTAAGAGTTATTTCACAGCGCAGCAGCAAAGTCTTGCCCGCTGGGAAAGTCCCGGCTTCCGGATTGTAGGCCGGTTTGAAAAAGGCGGAGTCGAAGAAACGGTGAGCGCCCGGTGGGAAGGGGGCAAAAAAGAGCTTTCGGTTTCCGGAATTCCGGTCACGCGGGCCACCGATTTTATCGGTCGATACGCGGCCGTGATGATTGCGCCCGACGACGGCGAGCTGATTTTGGGAACTTCGGAGGTGCGCCGCAAGTGGATCGACAGCATCCTGGCGCAAACCGACAAGGTCTATTTTGAAAACCTGCTGAGCTACAACCGCATCCTGCAACAACGCAACGCGTGGCTGAAAGCACAACAGTTCGGCACTACACCCGACCGGATTGAACTGGAATCCTACAACCTGCGGCTGCATGAACACGGCATGGCGATTTATGAAAAACGCGCTGTTTTCATAGACGCTTTTTTGCCGTTTTTAAATGAGATTTATCACCGGCTCTCCGCCGGTGCGGAAGACGTGCAGGTGGCGTATGAATCGGAAATTCATCAAAAACCAATGGCACAATGGCTGGAAGAACGGCTGCCGGAGGATTTGCGGTCGCAGCGCACCACGCGCGGCGTTCACCGCGACGACTGGGCCTTTCTGATTCACGAAAAACCAGTGCGCGTTTTTGCCTCACAGGGGCAGCGCAAAACTTTATTATTTGCCCTCAAACTCGCGCAGTATCAATACCTGAAGGCGTGTTTTGGCTTTTCGCCTATTCTGCTCCTGGATGATGTTTTTGAAAAGCTGGATCAGCAACGGATTGAAGCGCTTTTGAGCATCATCCGCGAGCCCGAGTTTGGTCAGGTGTTGCTCACCGACACGCACACGGAGCGCGTTCGGGAGGCTTTTGGAGAAGGCACCGAAATTCAGACGATTACGACGGCGTGAAGAAATGGGAATGGCCCGTTATGGAATCATACTATTTCCGGAAAGTCCCCACCTGTCAGGCTTCAAAAACCTGACAGGTGGAGACGTCGCGCAACGGATAGCAGCGGCGGACCTGCTATCCTTAACAGGCAGAGCGGCAAGGAATTTCCGGAAATCGCTGTTAAAACAGCCCGTTCAGTTGCCCTTCTACCTTGTTCACAACTTCAGCGAGATTTTCGGCGTTGCCGGCAAAATCCAGGTGATCCACATCCACAATCAGGAGCGGACCTTCGGTGTAGCTTTCAATCCAGCTGTCATAGGCCAGGTTCAGCTTTTTAAGATAATCCAGCCGGATATTTTCTTCATATTCCCGACCGCGCTTTTGGATTTGATCCACCAGTTTTGGAACGGAAGCTTTGAGATAAATCAGCAAATCGGGCGGCTGAATGAGCTGCCGCACGGTCTCAAAAAGCGATTGATAGTTTTCGAAATCGCGGTCGGGCATCAAACCCATGCGTTGCAGGTTGGGCGCAAAAATGCAGGCATCTTCGTAAATTGTCCGGTCCTGCACTACCGTTTCTTCACTTTTGCGGATTTGGAGCAGCTGCGCCAGGCGGTGATTTAAAAAGTAAATCTGAAGGTTGAACGACCAGCGGGCCATATCACCGTAAAAATCATCGAGATACGGATTGTGGGCTACGTCTTCATAGTGGGGCTGCCAGTCAAAATGCTGAGCCAGCAGGCCGGTCAGGGTCGTTTTTCCGGCACCAATATTTCCGGCAATAGCGATGTGCTTCATGATGGTCTTTTTCCGGAAATTTCTTAATAATACCGAATCCCCACAGCCCGTCGGGCTTCCTCCAGCGTCTGAGCCGCAGAAGCACGTGCTTTCTCGGCTCCGGCGCGCAGGATTTTCTGAATCGTTTCGGGCGAATCCTGCAAGGCGGTAGCTTTTTCACGGATGGGACGCACAAAGGTGATCATCGCCTCGGCCAGCTCTTTTTTCAGATCGCCAAAGCGGATGGTGGTGTCGTTCCATGCTTTTTGATAAGGCGCAACGGCTTCTTTTCCGGAAACCAGTTCTAAGAGTTGAAACAAATTGGCCACACTTTCCGGAACAGGCATATTGGCTTCCGCAGGAGAAAGCTCCGTTTTCGCCTTCATGATTTTTTTACGGATCACCTCGTCTGCATCGGCCAGGTAAATGGTTCCGGCGCCGTTTTCGCTTTTACTCATCTTGGCCGAGCCGTCCAGCCCGGGTACTTTGATCAGTTGTTCACCAAAGTTAAAGGCGTGTGGTTGGGGAAACACTTCGGCATAGCGGCCGTTGAACCGGTTGGCAAAGTTGCGGGCCATTTCCAGGTGCTGTTCCTGGTCTTTCCCAACCGGCACTTTGGTGGCTTTGTGGATAAGAATATCGGCGGCCATCAGGACCGGATACGTCAGCAGCGCGGCGTTCACATTGTTGGGCTGCGAGCGCACTTTGTCTTTAAAAGTAGGCACTTTTTCCAGTTCCCCTTTATAGGCCAGGGTGTTGAGCAAGAGGTACAACTCGGTGGTTTCCGGAACGTCGCTTTGCGCGTAAAGCGTTACTTTTTCGGGGTCCAGGCCCGAGGCAATATTCTCCGCTACCACACGATACACCGAGGCACGCAAGTCTTTTGGATCCGGATGTGTGGTGAGGCTGTGGTAGTCGGCTACAAAGAAAAAGCAGTCAAAGTCTTCCTGCATCCGGGTATAGTTGCGCATGGCACCATAGTAGTTTCCAAGGTGCAAAAAACCAGTGGAGCGAATGCCGCTGACGACGATTTCTTTCATAAGGGGGCAAAAGTAGCGCAATGGCTTCATTGATAATGTGCGGATATGCCAATGGGCTGAATCATGTAAAAAGGCTCCATTACTTCACGCTTCTGGCGCGAGTGTTCCCCGTCGTCGGGACGAACGCCCGCGCGAGGATTCAGAAAGCCTCTACGTTCGGCGAAAGCTGTGCTTTCGTCGCGCTCTCCCGCAGGCATGCCTGCATTTACAAAGCAACCAAAAGTTAGGACTTCCAAAACCTTTTCTTTTTGGGAACAATAATTGTATGACCGAGCACCGAAGTTTAAAGTTCCTATTTTTGTCCCGATGCAAAGAGATTCTTCTGATGCTTCGCTTTCCGAGGTCCATGAATCGGTAGATACCCGAAAGCGTGGCCCTTTATGGCGGCGTTTCTTCGCTTTTTTAGGACCGGCGTATCTGGTTTCGGTGGGTTATATGGATCCCGGAAACTGGGCCACCGATCTGGCCGGCGGCTCCCAATTTGGCTACAAGCTGATTTGGGTCTTGCTCATGAGTAATATCATGGCGCTTTTGCTGCAAAGCCTTTCGGCGCGGCTGGGTGTGGTGCGCAAGCGCGATCTGGCACAGTGCAACCGGGAGATTTATCCCAAAAAAGTCAATTTTATTTTTTACCTGCTGGCCGAAATCGCCATTGCGGCCACCGACCTCGCGGAAGTCCTCGGTATGGCCATTGGGCTGGAGTTGCTGCTGGGTATTCCGCTGCTCTGGGGTGTGGTCATCACCGTGCTGGATACCCTTTTGCTCCTGTATCTCCACAAGCTCGGCATCCGGAAAATGGAAGCTTTTATCATTGCGCTGGTGGCTATTATCGGGCTTTGTTTTGGACTGGAATTGTTTCTCGCCCAACCCGAATGGGCCGAAGTAGCCAAAGGGTTTTCGCCTTCCCTGCCCAACTCCACTGCGCTTTATATTGCCATCGGCATGATTGGCGCCACGGTGATGCCCCACAATCTGTATCTCCACTCGGCGCTGGTGCAAACCCGGAAAGTCGGCTCCGATGAAAAATCCATCCGCCGGGCGATTCGGTTCAACAATATTGACAGCACCATTGCCCTGAACGCCGCTTTTTTCGTGAATGCAGCCATTCTCATTCTGGCTGCATCCACCTTCCACAATTCCGGAAAAACCGAAGTGGCTACGCTCCACGAAGCCCACGAGCTGCTGGCCCCGATGCTGGGCAGCCAATGGGCTTCGCATCTGTTTGCCATCGCGTTGATTGCCGCCGGACAAAGTTCTACCATTACCGGAACGCTGGCCGGGCAAATCATTATGGAAGGCTATCTGCGGCTGCGCATCAACCCTTGGGCGCGGCGCTTGATTACGCGGTTGCTGGCGATTGTTCCGGCGGTTTTGGTCATTCTCATCAGCGGCGAAAGCCGGATTGACGACCTGTTGATTTTCTCGCAGGTGCTGCTTTCGATGCAGTTGGCTTTTGCCGTGGTGCCGCTGATTCACTTCGTCAGCGACCGGCAGCGCATGGGCGTTTTTACCATCAACACGATTACCAAAATCGGGTCGTGGACGGTAGCAACGGTCATTATTTTCCTCAACCTCAAGCTGGTGCACGATACGGCGCTGGAATGGCGGGAAGCGGGCAGTCTTACCGTAGACGTCCTCGCGCTTTTGGCGGAAGCCGGACTTGCCGTGCTGCTCGCCATTGCGATTTTCCTGCCCATTTTCCGGAAAAAGAAAGCGGTTTCCGGACCGGCAGAAGATGTACACCGGGTGGTTCCCTTCTCCTGGGAAGATACCGGCAGCAAGGGCTACGGGCGCGTAGGCGTGGCGGTGGATTTCACCCAGCACGACAAAGAGTCGCTGGAGGCCGCTGTACGCCTGACGGAAGCCGGAGGCCACATCTGCCTCATCCACGTGATAGAAACCGCCGGTGCGCAAATCAAAGGCGCTGCAACTGCCGATGCGGAATCACATCATGACGAAGACCGGCTGCGGGCATATGCAGACCTGCTGGCTCAGCGTGGCTTTAAGACTTCCTACCGGCTGGGCTATCACAACCGCGCTTCCGAAATCGCCCGGATCGTTGGCGAAGAATCCATCAACCTGTTGGTGGTAGGCTCCCACGGTCACCGGGGCCTCAGCGATCTGCTTCTGGGCGAAACGATTGATGCCGTCCGACATAAAATCGCGATTCCTATATTTATTGCCCGATAATTCCGAACTTTGCAGCTCTGCATTTTTCTACCCAAAGTAATACCTATGAATCTGAACCCTTCCGCGCTTTTTGAAGAAATGAGCCGCACCACCGAAAAGCTGATGAAAGGCTATGAAACCCTTCAGGAAATTGACGATGTGGACGTGGCCGTGACGCCGAAAGACCTTGTGTGGCAGCGCGACAAAGTAAAAATCTATCATTATCAGCGCCCCGAAGGTGCTGCGCCCGTAAAATGCGCCACGCCGGTGCTGGTGTCGTTTGCGATGCTGAACCGCCACGACGTGCTGGACCTGCAACCCGACCGCTCGCTGATGCGCCGCCTTCTGATGGAAGGGCTGGATATTTATATTATGGACTGGGGCTACCCCACCCGCGCTGATCGCTACCTGACGATGGAGGATTACATCGACGGCTACATGAACGACGCGGTGGATTTTCTGCGTCGCAAGCATGGAGTACCTTCTATTCACAAAATGGGGATCTGCCAGGCCGGAACCTACTCCATGATTTACGCGGCTTTGTATCCCCAAAAGCTCAAAACGCTGACGACTTATGTAGCGCCGTTCGACTTTGAGCAGGGCGACAAGTGCATGCTGTTTAAGTGGACTAAATACATCGACGTGGACGCAATGGTGGACAGCATGGGCACCGTGCCGGGCGAGATGATCGACTCTGCCTTTGGCATGCTGAAACCGAGCATGAACATCAGCAAATACATGGGCGTAATGGATTCGCTGGACGATAAAGAGAAAATGCTGAACTTCCTGCGCATGGAACACTGGAAAAGCGACCTGCCGGCCATTACAGGCGAGATGTACCGTAAATACATCAAAGACCTGTTCCGCGACAACCTGCTGATCAAAGGTGAATTTGAGCTGGGCGGCCGGAAAGTGGATTTGAAAAACGTAACGATGCCGTACCTGAATGTGTACGCCACCGAAGACAATATCATTCCAAACGAAAGCTCTTTGGCCGTAATGGATAAAATCGGCTCTAAAGACAAACAGGAATATGCCTTCCCCGGCGGCCACATCGGCGTTTTCGTGGGCGGCAAAAGCCAGAAAGAACTGGCCCCGAGCGTTGCCAAGTGGGTAATTAAACGTTGCTGATTTTTTGCTGGAATGTTTTTTAAAGAGAGCGCATCCAATGGACGCGCTCTCTTTTTTTTATCCTGAAGGAATATTTACAGAAGCATCAGTGAAACAGAGGCCACAGTGATAGGCACAGACATCCATGGAGAAATTTTCCGGAAAATTTGGGTTTTTGTGTGCCTGCGGCACTCCCCCGCATCCTGCTATCAAAATCGACAACCTACCTTACAGGTTAGACTGTGGGCCCTTGGCCCGGTAGTCTACCTTCGCCTTCCCTTATGACAGTTACAGAAGCATTTTACCCTTATCCGGTTCAAAAACAAAAGCTCAACGACGGTTCTGAAATCGCTTATATCGAAAAAGGTTCCGGAAATCAAACCCTTATTTTCTTACACGGCCTCAGCGGCAACCTGCTGGGCTGGCACAACAACTTCGACGCGCTCGCCCAACGCTACCGCTGCATTGCCGTAGACCTGCCCGGCAATGGATTGTCCCGCAACAGCCCTTCCGGCGACTACAGCCTGCCGTATTTCGCCCAGTGCATCTTACATTTTATCGGGCAGAGAAATCTCCAAAACGTAACCCTCGCCGGTCATAGCATGGGCGCCCAAATTGCGCTGGTAGCGGCCCTCGAAGCACCGGCGGCTATTCAAAAGCTGGTTCTGGTGGCCCCGGCCGGTCTGGAGCAGTTCTCTGTTTGGGAACAAGCCACTGCACACACGGCTTTCTTTTTTGCCGATTTTTATCAGCGCCCCGAAGACTCGATGCGGCAGTTTTATGAGCAGGCCTTTTACCGGATGCCCAAGGCGAGCCGCCGGCTTCTGGAAGTCTGTCTCGAAGACTACCACCGCCACGGGGATTTTGCGTATCGCAAGATGCTGACCCAGTGTATCAGCAGCATGTTTCAACACCCCGTCTGGAACCGGCTTCCGGAAGTAAGGCAGCCCACCCTGATCCTTTTTGGAGAGCAGGATGCGCTGATTCCCAACCGGCTCTGGCATCCACAGCTTGCCGTGCGGCAGCTTTCCGAAGCCGCTCAAAGGGTAATGCCGGATGCCCAATACCGGATTTTCCCCCGTGCGGGCCATTTTGTGCATTGGGAAAGCGCCACCGAAGTGAACGAATCGATTGAATCTTTTATGAGATAGTTGCTCCCAGAACAGGATGTTTTAAAACATCGCGTCAAAAACGTTTTCATTCTTGCACTGGCATTCTTTTAGAAGGATTTTTTTTCGCAGTCCTCAAACGCCGCCTCAC
>JAEVZP010000047.1 GCA_023392185.1 Bacteroidota bacterium | reverse complement strand
GCGCAGGGCATGCCGCAGGGTGCGCGCCTCGTCCATAAAACGCGTCAGCTTGAAAATCCGGAAAATGCGCAGCAGCCGGAACGCCCGCAACACCAGCAGCGTCTGGGCGCCGGGATAGACCAGGCTCAGGTAGGCCGGCATAATGGAAAGCAGATCGATGAGGCCCAGCGGGCTGAACACAAAGCGCAGGGGCCGGCGCAGGGCCAACAGGCGCAGCACATATTCGATGGTGAAGATGATCGTAAAAACCCATTCCAGCTCTATGAAAAAACGCCCGTGACGCTGATGGTATTCCGGCACCGAATCCATCGCCACAATCACAATGCTGGCTACGATGAAAACCAGCAGGGCAATATCGAAAAGACGACCCGGCACCGTGTTGGCTTCATAGATAATCGTATGCAGCTTGCGCCGCCACAACGGCTTTTTAGGTTTGTAGAAATTACCCATAACACAACATCAAATAAACATCCGCAAATTAATCGGCCCGGTAGCAGCCCAGGTCCCACTGTCCGCCGCGTGCTACCTCATCGAGGTCGGTTTGCAGCGCCGGCTCGCTCCCGGGCACGCCCGCTCCTTTGGCCGGTGAGTTGCCCTGAAGGTGAAAGTCTTCTTTTTCAGTATTCCGGAACAGCGGATCGGTATTGAGCAGGAGGTCGCTTTGCGTTGCCGGGGCATAGGCTGCCGGGTCTTTGGCTTTCAGCAGGCAGTTTTGCAGCACCACATTGAAGGCACTGGCTGCCCTTTTGGCTAAAAACACTTCAGTGTCGATCGTTCCCCACACAATGCAATTCCGGAAAACGGCGTCCAGGTCGCGGTCGCGGTATTGCTTTTCGGCAAATTCAAAATAATTGAGCGCCACCACCGCCGGCTGATCTATATGGCGCAGCGCATAGGTTCCCTGCAGGTGGATGGTACAGTTATCGAAAGCATAGCGGCCGCCTTCGAGCAGTGCCAGCGCATTGGCGCCGCAGCTGTGTATCAGGAGGTTACTTCCCGAAATGCTTCCGCCAAAACTCAGGATGCCGTATCCGAGGCTGTTGCGCAGGATTACCTTGTCGAGATACAGCTGCGGCGTGCCGTTCTGCACCGAGTCGGGGTTCACCTGGATGAGAGCTGGCAGAGCCCCCAGGGCGGTGTTGCCACCGTTTTGCAGGATCACGTGGCGGAGGCGGCTGCCGTTGCTGCGGGAGTCGAAGTAAAGGCCGCCCCACTCGCCCGGATAGCCCCGGCGGCCAAAGTAAGCGCGGTCGAGCCGGTCACCCTGAAAAATAATACTGTCGGTGCGGGTACCTTCCGCCAGAAGCTTTCCCTGCACGATGAGCCGCGAGTCGGCATGCATATACACCCGCGTTCCCGGCGCCAGGGTGAGCGTGGCACCTTCTTTCACCAGTGCGCTTTGCACAATCACATACGGCTTTTTGTCTGCAGCGCCCCAGGTCTGGGTTTCGAGCAGTGCACCGCGCACGTAGTGAGCGTTTTGGCCGTAGGCCAGAAACGGAACCGAATACTGCCGGCCTTGCAGCGTAGCCACCAGGCTATCGGATACAATAAAAGGCGCGTCGGCCGAGTCGGGGTTGATGCGCACGGTGGCATACACATAAACGCTGTCGCCGCCTGCGATTTCTACATCTTTCACTTCCGGACCGGGCACGCCGTTGACGTTGATGCGGAAAGGAGACGCCGCCCCGCCGCCCACCCGCACCGAAGACAGGGTGACGGGCGCGTTTTCGCGGTTATAGATCTTAAGGCCCAGGGTAAAAGAGCCGACTTCCGTAAAGACCGTGTCGAAGGTGAGCGTATCGGTGGAGAAGCGCAGCGCATTGCTGCCTGCCGTAAACGGCTCTTTCTGGCAAGACCACAGCCCGCACATCAGCAGCAGGAGCGGAAGCAAACAATAGCGGGAAAAGTGGGCCATAGCAAAAGGTAGAAAATGCCGGATCAATCCAAAGGGCAAAGCTAAACGGTAGGGCCGGCGGGCACAAAACGTTTCTTGATGGTGAAAATTATGCCTTTTCGGGCGGCAGGCCGCTTTTATTGCGCCTACTTTTGCAGGCGTCGCCTTTTGCTTCTGTGTTTTAGATGGCTTGTATCACCCTTTCTACCGACCTCGGCTACCAGGACCCTTCTGTGGGAATGGTAAAAGGCGTGTTGATGCAATATGTACCGGCTACGCCACTCATTGACCTGACCCACGCGCTGCGCGCCGATTACTACCCGGCGGCGGCTTACGTGATTGAACGCGCCTATCGCCACTTTCCGCGCGGAACGGTACACCTCATTCTCTTTGATCTTTTTGCCGACGGGGCGCCGCGCCTGCTGCATATGATGCGCGAAGGGTACCATTTTCTGTTTCCCGACAACGGTTTGCTTTCTATGGCCTTCAAAAGCCCGCTCGAGGATTGCCGGTTGTGCTACGAGCCCGAACACCCGGTGCGTTTTCAGCAGTGGGTGCACAAGGCTGCCAGCATCTGTCACCGCATTCTGGATGGCGGTCTGCAGGGCGACGTTCCCGAAATCGAAAAAGTGCGGGCCAAAACAAAAGTTGTTTCCACTCACCCGGTCTTGCCGACGCCTTCGGTGGATTGCTCGGTTATTTATGTGGATCACTTCGGTAATGTAGTGCTTGACATCACCCGGCAGCAGTTTGA
This sequence comes from Bacteroidota bacterium, assembly GCA_023392185.1. Taxonomy (GTDB): domain Bacteria; phylum Bacteroidota; class Bacteroidia; order Chitinophagales; family Chitinophagaceae; genus UBA1952. The sequence goes on along the minus strand of JAEVZP010000047.1, from coordinate 1,310 downwards.
GGCCATTGCCAACGGCCGTTCTTTTCGGATTGGTTTCCGGGGCACAGAAGAGATCTCCGAAATCCGGGATAACTATTATGAAGTCGGCATAAACGAAAAAATGTGTCGCTTCAACCAGGCCGGCTATCTGGAGATTTCCCTACGCAATGCCAATGCCTCACAGTTGCTTGGTATGCGGCTTTACAATCAGGATCATCTGTTGTACCGGCACATCAAAATCTTTTTCTCATGATCTACCGTGTTGTTCGTCTGCACTTCCGTCCCGAAGAAACGGCCCGTTTTGAAGCTTTTTTCCGGGAACGGCAGCCACTTATTGAAGCCTTTGACGGCTGTTTCAAAACCATCCTGCTGCGCAATACGAAGGAGCCGGATGTGTATTATACCCTGAGCGAGTGGGAAAGCGAAGCCCACCTCGACCGCTACCGTTTTTCGCCTTTTTTTAAAGAAACCTGGACGATCACCAAAAGCATGTTTGCCGAAAAAGCACAGGCTTTCAGCGGTATGCCCGTTGGGTAACTCCCTGCTCTCTATTCTTTTTTGAAAGAAAAAATCCCGGAAATTTCCGGGATTTTTTGTGTTTCGCCGGGTGGCTGCTCAGCCTTTCAGGGCGGCGAGGATGCGCTGTTGCACTTCCTCCAGCGGCATGGCTTTGGCAGTTTCGCTGCCACCCGTCAGGTGCATGTCTTTGGCACTGCCGATCGGCAGCAGGTGCACGTGGGCATGCGGCACATCCAACCCCACGACCGAAAGTCCGCAACGGGCACAGTCGAAAGCTTTTTCGAGTGCCTTGGCGATAGGTCGGGCAAAGAGCAGGATGTTTTCCAAGGTGTCTTCATCGAGGTCCCAGAGGCTGTCGATTTCTTTTTTGGGAATCACCAGCGTGTGGCCCGGCACCTGTGGATGGATGTCGAGGAAAGCCAGAAACTGCTCGTTTTCAGCAATTTTATAAGCCGGTATTTCGCCGGCGATGATGCGGGAAAAGATGCTGGGCATAAGGGTTGATAGCGGTTTGCGGAAGGGATATCCGAAAATACGGCACTGCTGAAAAGCGCAATGTCAGAAGTTGCTTTCCTTGCTCCCTGCAATTGGGTCAAGGGCTTGCAACGCTTAAATGCTGATGCTTTCCACCCGGAACCTGATAATGCCGGCAGGTGCCTGGATCTCGGCTACTTCTCCCGGAGACTTACCGAGCAGACCTTTACCGATCGGGCTGCTCACCGAGATCTTGCCCAGCTTCAGGTCGGCTTCTTTTTCGGAAACAATCTGGTACTCGACCTCTTTTTTCGTTTTCATATTGGTGAGTTTCACCT
>JAEVZP010000252.1 GCA_023392185.1 Bacteroidota bacterium | reverse complement strand
CTTCGCTTTTCTCTGACCGGCCCGTGGACGCCAGTTCGCCAAACGGCACCGGCGTTACTTCTACGTGCAGGTCAATGCGGTCGAGCAGCGGCCCGGAAACCTTGTTGAGATACCGGGAAACCATCTGGGGTGAACAGGTGCAGTCGCGCTCCGGATGGTTGTAGTAGCCGCACGGACACGGGTTCATCGAGGCCAGCAGCATAAACGACGCCGGAAAATCAATGCTCAGCCGCGCGCGGGAAATGGTGACGCGACGTTCTTCCATCGGCTGACGCATCACTTCCAGCACCGTGCGCTTGAATTCCGGCAGTTCATCCAAAAACAACACGCCATTATGCGCCAGGGAGATCTCGCCCGGCTGCGGAATGCCGCCTCCACCCACCAGCGCTGCATCGGAAACCGTGTGGTGCGGCGAGCGAAACGGCCGTTGCGCCACAAGCGAGGCGTTGCCCGGCAGCTTTCCGGCTACGGAGTGAATCTTGGTGGTCTCCAGTGCTTCGTGAAGCGTCAGGGGCGGCAGGATGGTGGGCAGGCGCTTGGCCAGCATGGTTTTGCCCGCGCCGGGCGGACCAATCAGGATGGCGTTGTGGCCCCCGGCGGCGGCGATTTCCAGCGCGCGTTTTACGTTTTCCTGCCCTTTCACATCGTTGAAGTCGAGGTCGTACTGCGTTTGAGCATGCGCAAATTCTTCACGGGTATCCACAAAAACCGGCCTGGCGTTGCTGCGTCCTTCCAGAATGTCGATCACCTCTTTCAGGTTGCCGGCGCCGTACACTTCCAGATTATTGACCAATGCGCCTTCGCGGGCATTTTCTTTGGGCAGAACCAGCGCCCGGAATTGTTCTTTGCGCGCCTGAATGGCCATGGGCAGCGCCCCTTTGATCCCTTGCAGCGCACCGTCGAGCGACAACTCGCCCATCATCACATAGGCTTCCAGGTCGGGACATTTGATTTGCTCCGAAGCGGCCAGCATTGCAATGGCAATGGGCAGGTCGTAGGCCGCGCCTTCTTTGCGGATATCGGCGGGAGCCATATTGATCACCACTTTTTGGCGCGGGCGGCTGTAACCGTTGTTTTTCAGCGCCGCAAAAATGCGCTCCAGGCTTTCCTTCACGGCATTGTCGGGAAGGCCCACAATCGGATAGCTGGGCGTTTCCACAAAAACGGCGTCCGCTTCAATGGTAATGGTGATCGCATCCACCCCCATAACCGCCGAGCCAAAAACTTTTACAAGCATAGAAGGCTAAGGTAATGCATGGGTCATGTTTTATGTATCATGTGTCATGTTTTAAGTGTCATGTCAGCTGTTTCATATTCATCCTGACACTTGCTTCCTCATACTTACTACTTAACGCCTAACACCTGATACCTCCTCCTTACCTTGCACTCCGTGCGCGCTCCCATTGGCATTTTCGATTCCGGTTACGGCGGACTGACGGTTTTCCGCGCTATCTACGAGCGGTTACCGCAATACGACTACCTCTACCTCGGCGACAACGCGCGCGCACCCTACGGGGCCCGCTCTTTTGAAACGGTGTACGAGTACACGCTTCAGTGTGTCGAGTGGATGTTCCGGCAGGGCTGTCCGTTGATTATTCTGGCGTGTAACACGGCCTCGGCGCGGGCCTTGCGCAGCATTCAGCAACAGGATTTGGAAAGGCTCGCGCCGGGCAAACGGGTCTTGGGCATTATCCGGCCTACGGCAGAGGTGATTGGGAATTATTCCAAAAAAGGTGTAGTAGGCGTGCTGGCCACGAAAGGAACGATTCAGTCGGGGTCGTATGAAGTAGAAATCAGCCATCAATTTCCCCAAATCTCAGTCCACGGGCAGGCTTGTCCGTTGTGGGTGCCGCTGGTAGAAGCCGGAGAGCAGGATAGCGAAGGCGCGGATTATTTTATCCGGAAATACACACAGGAATTGATCCAAAAATCGCCCCAAATGGACGCGGTGTTGCTGGCGTGCACACATTACCCGCTTTTAGAAGCAAAAATCCGGGAACACGTGCCCGCAGGTGTGCAGGTGATTTCCCAGGGACCCATTGTGGCGGCGAGTCTGGAAGATTATTTCAGAAGACACCGGGAAATAGAAAACCAAATCAGCCGGGGGGAGAATCCGGTATTCTACACCACCGACAACCCGGAAAGCTTTGACGGGCCAGCCAGCCGGTTTTTGGGCAGCGAAGTGCGGTCGCGGTTCACCGACTTGTCAAGTCCTCATACGTAAACAAGTCTCCCGCCGGATGCTGGTTTATGCACTGATTTTCAGACTTGAGCGAATACTCAGACTTGACAAGTCGATCTAAAAAACGTACGCGGACTTGTCAAGTCAGGTGAGGCGGCTGCGAAAACTTATCGACATTATAGGTTTCAGAAGCGCCTTTCGGGATGCTCAGGGCCTGCCAGTGGTCGCCGGTCAGCAGCTTTGCGGCGTGCACGATTTGCCCCACATGATAAGCGTAGTGCGCCAGTTGCCGCAGAATGGCATCCGGCACGCTGTGGCCTTCATTGCGGATGTAAACCGTTTTGGACAGGTCTTCTTCCGAAAGATTTTGTAGCAGATCCAACAAGATTTTCCAGCTTTCGTCCCATTGCTGCATCAGTTCCGAACGCGTAAGGGTAGGATCTTCAAACTCACCGTCGCGGTTGCGCCAAGGCTTTTCTCCGTCGGTGGTGAGGAAATCGGTGAAGCGGCTTTTCATATTGCCGGTCATGTGTTGCACCAGCACAGCCATGCTGTTTTCCGCGCCCTGCTGCTGGAAAAACTGCGCGTCAGATACTTGCGCAAAGGTTTTCTCCGCGAGATTTTTATAGTGAATAAACAACTTTATCGTTCCGGGAAGAAAAGACGGAATCATAGGAAAACATTTTTTGGGGCAAAGTAAGAAAAGACCTTTTCTTACCGGCGGCAAGACCTTTGCAGCTCACCTGCGGGCCTCCCGGGATGAATCTTTTGGGGCACCGCCGCTATCCCTCACGAACCCTCCCCACCCGTCAGGTTTCAAAAACCTGACGGGTTTGGCTCCTTTCCGGAAAAACCTATAAGGTTTCAAAAACCTTATAGGTTTGATGCCCTTTCCCAAGCAAAAACCAAAGATTCAAACACGGCTCCGCCAACGCGCCAAAGGCGCTCCAACCCCACATCCATGAAATCTCTTCTTTCCCCCAACTACACCGCTTTCTTTACCCAAACCTTTCCCGGCGATGATTCCGGAAATACGGCCCCGCGCCAAACACCCGGCATGCTGTGGAGCGCCACGCCGCCCACGCCGGTAGCCGCTCCGGAATTGCTTGCCTGGAGCGCGGATCTGGCCAATGAACTGGGCATCCAACGGCCCCAAACAGAAGCAGAAGTCGCCCTGCTTTCCGGAAATGCGCTCGCGCCGGGCATGAAGCCTTATGCAGGTTGCTACGGCGGACATCAGTTTGGCAACTGGGCCGGGCAGCTGGGCGACGGCCGCGCCATTACGCTCGGCGAATGGATGCGCCCGGACGGAAAGACGGAAGAGCTGCAACTGAAAGGCGCAGGCCAAACGGCGTACTCCCGGCGTGGCGACGGGCGGGCCGTGCTGCGCTCCTCAATGCGCGAATACCTGATGAGCGAAGCGATGCACCACCTCGGCATCCCGACGACGCGGGCGCTGAGCCTCGTCAGCACCGGTGACGCGGTCGTGCGCGATATGTTCTACGACGGCCGGCCGAAGGCCGAACCCGGTGCGATTGTGCTGCGCACCGCCCCGACTTTTGTACGCTTTGGCCATTTCGAACTGCTGTATGCCCGGCAGGAATTCGATCTTCTGGCGCAGCTCACCGGCTGGGTGATCGAACGGTATTTCCCACATGTAGGAGGCGAAAACGCGGTAGTGGATTTTTATGAAGAAGTGGTCCGGCGCACGGCTTCGCTGCTGGTAGAATGGATGCGCGTGGGCTTTGTACACGGCGTGATGAACACCGATAATATGAGCATCCTCGGCCTTACGATCGACTACGGCCCGTATTCGATGCTGGATGCCTACGATAACTTTTTTACACCCAATACCACCGACCTGCCGGGTCGCCGCTATGCTTTTGGCAATCAGCCGCAGATTGTGAAATGGAATCTGGCCAATCTGGCGGCGAGTCTTTCGCCGCTGGCGCGCGACCCGCAACAACTTGTCGCCGCGTTGGAAAGCTATGACGCGCATTTTTCCGAGGCTTATGACAATATGATGCTGGCGAAAATGGGCATTTCCCGAAAAAATCCTCAAAGCCTTTTATTGGTGGAAAGCCTGCAAGAGTTGCTTGGGGCCTTACAACCGGATTATACTTTGTTCTTCCAGCTTTTGGAAACCCTTTCTCCGGAAAAAGAAGATGCTCTGGCGCATTTTGAACCTGCGCTTTATGGGGAGCCACTCCCCGAAACAGCTCCGCAATTACAGGCTTTCCTGAGCGCCTACCGGGCTTATTTTTCCGGAAATTTCCCCGCAGAACGTGCCGCGCTGATGCAAAAAACCAACCCGCGTTTCATCCTGCGCAACTACCAGCTCCACGAAGCAATCGAAGCGCTCGAAAAAGGCGGCGACGACGCCCTGTTCCGGAAACTGGAAACGGCCCTGCTAACGCCCTACGAAAACCATTTTCCGGAACTGAACGCGAAACAGCCCCAGTGGGCGCTTACAAAGCCGGGCTGCGGGATGCTGTCATGCAGCTCCTGAGGGCAGGGATGAGGAATGAGGACTGAGGGATGAAACATGCGAAACGCACAAGGCGGTCGCACCGATAGTTTAGGCGCACGTTTGTTGCCGGCGGGAGTTTGCCAGAGGAGCGGCTGATGATGCGATATTTAATTCGGGGACTTTTTTTGTCAACCTATTGAGCCATTGAGTTATTTGCATATTGGGCCGGCAGAAACCCAACCCGGCTTAGTTTTTGAGGTTCCCAAGGAGAAATCCTTATTTTCGGATTTGCGCCCCCGCCGCCTATGACTACCGAAGAAAAACAAAGCCAACTCCGCCGCCATAAAGCTATTGCTACCGGTCTTTTTGTGCTAATGGTGATTATTTATATACTCACGCTTGTGCTGATGAAGCGGGGCGCGGGCGGTTGGCTGGGCGCTGTCAATGCGTTTTCCGAAGCGGCTATGGTGGGCGCGCTGGCCGACTGGTTTGCCGTCACGGCGCTTTTTCACCACCCGCTCGGCCTGCCCATTCCGCACACCAATCTGATTGAAAAAGGCAAGCAGCGCATCGGCGACAATCTCGGCGGCTTTGTGGTGAGCAACTTCCTGACGCCTACTAATCTGCGACCGTATTTAAGCAAGCTCAAGCCGTCGGGAATGCTGGCTAAATGGCTGCAAAGCCCGAAACACCAACAGATTATCCTTTCCGAAGCGTCCAGTTTGCTGGCCGATATTCTGGGCCGGGTGGATGACGACGCGGTGGCTTCTTTTCTGGCCAAACAAGGCAATACCCTGCTGGCAGAGGTGCAGTTGAGTCGGCTGGTGGGCAGCGGCGTTCGCTATGCAGTAGAAAACAACGAGCAGGAAGCGGCCATCACGCTGCTGGCCGATAAGATGCGCACTTTTATTGTGGAGCAGGAAGGGCTGGTGCGCGAAAAGGTGAAAAAAGAAAGCTATTTCTTCGTGCCCGGCTTTGTAAACAACAAGCTGGCCGAGAAAATTACCGGCGGACTGGCCAAATATTTCCGGGAAATTGCCGAAGACCCGCAGCACCGTATCCGCCAGGAGATCAGTCGCGAGCTGCTGAAATGGGCCGATCAGCTGGCTGCCGACCCGGCCTGGGAAGCAAAGTTTCAAAGCCTGAAAGGTGCTTTTCTGCCTGAAGAAAAACTGCACGATTATGCGCTGGCCGCCTGGACGAAGCTGAAGGCGACGCTGCTCGAAGAAATTACGATGCCCGATTCCTCTATGCTGCGCTATATCCAAAAAGCCTTGCAGGAAGGCGTGGACAAACTGGCGACCGATGTGGCAATGCAGGAAAAAATCGATACCTGGGCGCGGGTGCAGGCTTACAGCGCGGTGCTGCGCTACAAAGATTCCGCAGGCGAGCTGATTTCTAACACGGTGGGCAACTGGCCGGCGCGCGAATTAAGTCAGAAGCTGGAGCTGGAAGTCGGGAAGGATTTGCAGTACATCCGTGTCAATGGTACGTTGGTGGGCGGACTGGTCGGACTGCTGATTCACCTGCTGACGGTGTGGCTGGGATGATTTTTTGAAATCCGGCTCAAACGGATGATTGTGGATCGGCACGGATTTTTTTGCTTTAATTTTCAGCTGCTGACTTTTGTGGAAATCTGTGAGAACAATCCGCCTGACCCGAACAACCGCTTGGAACAGCCTCCTGCTGATTACCCTGTTGTGGTTTTCGGTGCTGATGCTCCGCATCACCCTTCAGTATATTCCCTATAGCCCAACAGCCGCATTCCTTCAAATCAAGCAGACCGAAGTAGAAACCCTGCACTGGTATCTGCCGGTTTTTTATCTGCATGTGTACAGCGCCGTTTTTACCCTGCCCGCCGGATTTACCCAATTCCGGAAAAGCCTCTTACAAAACCGGCCACGCCTCCACCGTCAACTCGGCTGGCTGTATGCCGGGACCGTCTTGTTTCTGGCTGCCCCCACCGGTCTGTTAATGGGACTCGTTGCCAACGGCGGACCGGTTGCCGAAGCCTTTTTTATTACCCTTTCTATCTTCTGGTGGGCTTCTACCGCCCTGGCCATTTCCACCGCGCGGAAAAAGGATTTTAAAGCCCACCGCGCCTGGATGACCCGCAGCTATGCGCTGGCGCTCTCGGCCATTACCCTGCGGTTGTGGAAGCTGATTCTGGTCAAAGCCTTTGCGCCAGCGCCTATGGATGTGTATGTAATTGTGTCCGGGCTGGGCTGGGTGCCCAACTGGCTGGTGGCCGAATGTCTTATCTTTCGCCACAACCGAAAAAGCTTCAAGGCACGCTTCTGATACCTTTTATTTCCGGAAATTTCCCGCTTATGAAACTCGCAGTTGCCCTTCTCGCCCTTCCCTTTTTTCTGATTGCCTGCAACAGTGGGCCTTCGGAGGAAGTGACCGTTACTCAAAACGGCGATACCCTGACGGCCGCCTCGGCTGTGGAACCGGAGCTGCACACCGAACTGTATGGTACCTACACCGGTCCGTTTATGGCGGTTTCCGATGAGATAGCATCCGGGGGTGATTATTGGGATGATGTGGCACCGATCAGCATTATGTTGACCCGCATTACCGATAGAGGCGCGGTGGGCAAGTCGGTTTTGAAAGGAAAAGTCCGGCCTTTTTCCGGAAAATTCACCCAGACGGGCAACGGCGTGCGCTTCACGGTTGACGAGCCGGGCGATGATAAATATGACGGGCGGTTTGAATTTACCGTTGCCGGCGACAGCCTCGTGGGGAACTGGCGGATGTACGACCAAAGCCTGCCGCGTCCTTACAAAGAATATACATTGCACAAAAAGGCTTTTGTGTATAATCCGAATCTGATGCTGCGCCCTGCCAGCGACGGCGAACTGGATACCGACGGGGTAGATTTTGTAAACAGCAAGTTAGAACCCGTTTTTTATACTTCCGAAAATGGTCATATGGATACGCTTGTAGAGCACTATTTCCGGCAGGCTTCGGATATGATTTACAGGATTAACAGCAGCAAACAAGCACTCACCGAAAAGCAATTGAAGAACCTGCGCAAGCTCGATCTGGAGATTCTGCGCAATACTATTTTTGCCCGTCACGGCTTTTCCTTTTCCAAAAAATCGGTGCGTCAGTTTTTTGAAACCACTGATTGGTATATGCCGGTTTCAGCCAATGTGGATGCGGAACTGACCGAACTGGAGCGGCAAAATATTGCCTTATTGAAGCGCTTTGAAAAATATGCCGTTGATAACTATGACACTTTCGGGCGGTAGGGGAGCGGTTTGAGAACACAGAAAAACCAGTATGGCCCCCTTCATTATAATACAATCTTACAAGTTAAGTAACTAGAATACAACAGTTTAGGCAAGGCTGTATTCTAATTATAAATCCTATTTTACGATCCGGAACACCTGAAACTGGCTGCCGTCATAGTATTGCCCTCTGATAACTACATTTCCCTTTTCATCAATATAGCCAAGCCCTTCATTTCTTTTCTGGAAGAGCGCGTATCCATTCCGGAACGCATAAACCGTTTCATAAACCGGTGGGATCATCCTCTTACCGGCGCTATCTATAAAGCCCCAACCGGTGCGCGTACTTATGGTAGTTGTCGCTGGGCGTATGGGAGGGCATCGTTGTACTGTCATAGGCCATAATCCGGCCACGGGTATCGAGCAGTCCGTTCCGGCGCCGACCGTCCTGAGTGAAGCCCACCATGGCATAGCCACCGTTGAAAGACTGCGCATATTCGAATGTGCGGCCCCCGAAGGCAGGCGCTCCGTCCCGGTCCAAAAACCAGTACATGCCGGCGGTGCCTCCAAATATATTTTCCTTTCTTAAAAGTATAAAGCCGTCCCGGATTTCTCCCTGCGGAGCCGCCGGCCCGGAATAAACGACGCCTTTCGAAGGGCTGTATAAACCATACATCGGCCGCCTGCCTAATGCCTTTGCAGCTGCTTCATCTTCGTGGAAAGCAAACAGTCCACCATAATTGTAAACGTTTTGAAGCGAATCCGGCAGGGTAGCCAGCACGTTTCCCGTTGTGTCGATAATCACATTTTGGCCGCCCCTCCGGGCCAGCGCCACGCCGCCGGAAAACCGGTAATAATCCTGGAGCGGAACATAGGGTTTGCGATTGGCTGCCTCGTGCAAGGCTGTTATGCCACGGGAACACATGCCGGCCATTTGGCTGCCCAGATTGCTCCACACATCGCGCCACATGCCCAGGTCGGTCTCCCAGACGGTATCCACCACCAGTTTGCCTTTGGTATTCAGAAAGCCAATATGAAGATTTCCTAAAAAGT
>JAEVZP010000217.1 GCA_023392185.1 Bacteroidota bacterium | reverse complement strand
AAGCAATATAGTGTTGCGGTACCCGTTGCAACAGTTGCTGGTGTTGTGCCAGCAACGCTTCATATCGTTGTTGCGGATTGCGGGTCAGATAAGCATAAAATAACTGCTGCACCTCATAAAAACGCTCCCATAAATGGGCCTCCAACTGCTTCCGGACTTCCGGAGCGCTTTGGAGAAGGGCCTGGAAATCCTTTTGAGACAGCGTGTACAGCACAGCGGCTTCCAGACTTTCGATGCTGTATAAACTGGGGCGGTTGGTTCTGAAACTTTCAATAGAAGCCACCGGATCGCCTTCAAAGAAAAACTGTGTGGTGATGTCTTTGCCATCGTGATTGACCCAAGTGCGCAGACAGCCTTTTTCAATAAAAAACATCGTTCTGGACACCTGTCCTTCCGCTAAAAGCAGTGTTTTGGCGGGAACTGCCCGCCGCTGCAGATAAGGTTGGAAAAGGGGCCAGCCTTCCGGCTTTGGGTGTGCAAGGTCTGTCATGGCAAAAGCAGATTTCTGTCCGGGCAGCTATGCGACCGGCTCCCTGATCACCTAAAAGTAAAGAAGCCGCTGTTGCACTTTTTGCAACAGCGGCTTCTTCATTCCGGAAAGTTTCCGGAAATATGCTACCATCGATACTGCTTTTTATTGAGCAGCAGCGCCTCACCGGCAATGGTTTGCTCGCCGCTTTCTTTTTCATATACTGCGCACTCGTAGAGAATGCGGCTTTTTTCCGGAAAAATTTCTTTTACGGTAACGACCGCTTCATAGGGCGTATCTACAAACATGGGCCGCAGCCATTTGAGGTTCTGGCTCATGTACACGTGGCCGTCGGAGTACCACAGCGCGCCAAAGATTTTGGTAAACACCGAAGCGCCCAGAAAGCCGTGGATAATACGGCGGCCAAACATAGAAGCCGCTCCGGCTGCCTCGTCGATATGCAGCGGATTGACATCGCCGGAAACGCGTGCGTACGTATCTACGTCTTCCTGGGTGTAAGAAAAATCGTGTTTGAACTGATCGCCAACCTGAAGCATAAGAAAGATGAAAAGGGAGTGGTTTAAAAAAGAAGGATTTGCTGCAATATCCGAAAAAAAAGCGCCCTTGGCAAGGAAGGCGCTTTTTTAAGCGATAAAAAAACGGTACCGGGCAATGGTTCTAAATCTCCGGTATAGACCCAACAATGTCTTTTTATAGCGTCTTTATCCCCGGCTTATTCTTACTTAGAGCCTATCCAGAAAATCGGTGTCAGGCTTTTTAGTTCCCTATCTTTTGTCATCCCGGAACGGGAACTGGTCGGTTTCCCTCTGCAAAGACCCCGTTCCGGGGTGACAAAAGAACCGTAAAATACCCAGATCCTTTTACAATCCTTTATTTTTAGGATAGGTTCTTAGGGCATGCTCAAACCTTTGACCAGACCAAAATTCCTTTCCCAAAAGCTTCAGTTCGATTTTTCCGGAAAAAAGGTTTTCTGGCGCCGTGGCTATACTTTTATAAAAGCGCTTCCCGTTTCCTTTTTCAAATTCCTTCTTCCCATGTCCCTGCTCAAAGACAATCTGTATTTCAAGATCGGAGCCATTGTTTTTATTGCGCTGCTGCTCCTGATCCCAACGGTGATGATTCAGTCGCTGGTGCAGGAGCGGGAGCAATACCAGTCGGAGGCTGTGCACGAGGTCTCGTCTAAATGGGGCGAAGAGCAAACCATTTCCGGGCCTTTTCTTCAGATTCCATACCGGCGCTTCGTGCGGGAAAAACAAAATGATTCGGTGCAGAAAGTGGTGGAAGTGCGCGACCATATCTATGTGTTGCCCGAACAGCTGGCCGTCAATGGCACCCTGAAACCCGAGGCGCGCCACCGGGGTATTTATGAAGTGGTGCTTTATGAAACCGATCTCAAAATCGAAGGCCGTTTTGGAAACCTGGCAATCGCCGATCTGGAAATTCCCCGGGAAAATATCCTTTTCGACAAAGCGCATCTGGTGGTGGGCATCAGCGATATGCGGGGCATTGAAAAAGAAACGCCGCTGCGCTGGAACGGGCAGCAACTGGATTTTAATCCCGGCACCGTGACCGACGATGTGGTGGCCTCGGGCGTGAGTGTGCCGCTGAACCTGCACGCCGACAGCGCGGGCAACACCTTCTCGTTTTCGCTTGCGCTGAAAGGCAGTCAGTACCTGCACTTTTTGCCGGTAGGCAAGGTCACAGACGTGCGCCTGTCGTCTGGCTGGGCCAACCCAAAGTTTAACGGTGCTTTCCTGCCGGATAGCAAAACGGTTTCTGAAAAAGGTTTTAACGCGCATTGGAATGTCCTTCACCTAAATCGGAATTACCCGCAGGTATGGGTGGGAGCACAACCGGAAATCGCAGCTTCGGCATTTGGGGTGGACCTGCTGCTTCCGGTGGACCGCTATCAGAAAACCTACCGGACGGTGCACTATGCCATCTTGTTTATCGGGTTTACTTTCCTCACGTTTTTCTTTATTGAGATGCTCAACCGCGTATTTATCCATCCGGTGCAATACATTTTGGTGGGCATCGCGCTGGTTGTTTTTTATACGCTGCTACTTTCGCTGTCTGAACACATCGGCTTCAATACCGCTTTTATCATCTCCGCCCTTGCGACTCTGCTTTTGATTACCGGCTATGTGCGCGCCATTCTCAAATCCATGCGGCTGGCTTTGGTGGTGAGTGGCATTCTCTTACTGCTCTACGCGTTTATCTTTATCATCATCCAGCTGCAGGATTATGCTTTGCTCTTTGGCTCTATCGGCCTTTTTGTGGTGCTGGCCATCGTGATGTATCTGTCCCGGAAAATAGACTGGTATGGACTGGGTGGGCGCAAGGAAGAAACAGCTCCGCCGAAAACACCGTGAGGTCCGGGATGTTCGGCTTCTCATAAGGCGGGGACCCTTGAGTCGTATGCAGGCTGCGTCGCACCCGGAATGCAGGCACCGCCTGCTCCATAATCCGACGAAAGCGCAACTTTCGCCGAACTGTCAATATCCTGACACATAAAAAAGCGCCGCGTCTGGCCAGACGCGGCGCTTTTGAAAGGTTCTTTTTCCGGAAATTTCCGGAAAATCATGCCTGAAACTAGCTTTTCTTAGCGCCAGTCGGGGCGGTGTTGGCTTTCGGTTTGTTGCTGTTCGGTGTAGTCGAAACGGCATCGGCGATGTTGTCGTTGTCGCCTTCTACTTCCATCATTTTCTCCAGCTGGCGCACCTGCTTTTTCAGGTCGTAAATGGTTTTATACAGCTCGTCGAGCTCGCTGCGGGTCGCTACCGGCACGTTCACCATAGCAGCTTCCATTTGCAGCTCCATATCTTTTTTGAGGCGCATCTGCATGCTGCTCACTTCGGCCATCAGCTCGCTGTAGGCTTCGCTTTCAAACAGCTTTACGAATGTTTTGTCGGAGATCGACATCCACTCTTTGTAGAGATCCATCATAGAAGTCACTTCTACGCCGTCCTGCATCTTTTTAGTCAGCGACTGCGCCAGTTCTTCCATTACTTTCTGGCCCTGCTCATACACCATATACTGCATCTCTGCGTTCTTGATGTTGAACTGCACCATGCGGTTGGCGATGTCGTTCCACTCGGCCATGCTCTTGGTTGCCTGGTTCGGTGTGGTCATCCGGGCCATCGGTGCAAAAGCGCTTTGCAGGTTGTTGTAGAAAGCGTTGTAGTTGCCCAGCATCGAGCCAAACATATCGCTGCTTGACGGGGTGAATTGGCCCATCATACCGCGCAGCTGCTCCATACCGTTGTTGGAAGCGGCAGTCCACTGCTTCATCATGTCCTGGAACATACCGGAAGACTGCTGCATATACTGACGCACGTTCTCGGGCATAAAGCCAAAGTACTGGTCCATCAGCTCTTTGTACTGGCCCGGATTCATCATCTTTTTGAACACGTCCATGTTGAAGCTTTTGTCTTGCAGGCTTTTCATCATGGGGGCCCACAGCTGCGTGAAACGGGCAAAGCCGTCGGCGGTGTTCATCATGTTGCGATAGGCATCCTGTACGCCACCGGTCTTAAAGTTGGCTTGCAGGTTTTGCATTTGCTGGGTCATCAGCTCGTTCCACTGACCAAAGAAGCTGGAGAACGGATTGCCCGTATTCCAGTTGCTCATGTTCGCCATATTGGCAAACGGGTTCATTTCGCTAAAAGACTTCATCCAGTTCTGGAAAGCGTTGCCGTTCTGGAAAGCGCTCTGCCACCCGTTCAGGGCATTGCTCCACATTTGGGTGAAAGCTTCCATTGGGTTGTTGGAAGTTGTATTTTGGGCCGGCATGCCAGACTTCATGAAATTCATATTCATGTCGTACATCTGGCGCATCATGTTGGATTGCTTGTCCATCATGTTTTGGTAGGTGCCTTGTATTTTTTCGGTATTTTCTTTCAGTGTGTTACCGGCTTCGGTCATCTTTTCGGTTGTTTTACCAAAAACAGACTTTTGGGTGTCGAGCCAGTTTTTATACCATTCGCTGCCTTTCTCGATGCTCTCGGTCATAAAGTTGTTGCCGGAGGTCAGCTTTTTGGTGTTTTCGACCATTGTGTCCACCATGCTCTTCTGGGTATTGAGCAGGTTGTCCACCATTTGGGTTGATTCGGTTGTCATATCGGGGATATTTTTCTCGATGATTAAAAGTGCCGGTCGGAAAATATTAAAATACCCTTCCAATTGGCGCCGCAAAAGTAGCTAAAAATTCTTTTCCATAATGCAAACGCTCCAAACAAAGGCGTTAAATTTTATTTTGATTGTTTGAGGAGGTATCCCGCCATATCAGGAGAAGAGTGGGCTCTAAAATCTGATGCTGGCAAGGGATTTCCGGAAATAATTCTTTCGTCTGCAACCGGATGCGCACTCCTAATAATTAATACCGGTTAGAGACCTAAGCTGCCCATCGCTCCCTTCTCCATTCCTTCTTCTGATGAGCCGGTGATCCGTACCTTATAATCTCCTTAGGCTTGTAAATTATTTTGTCACCCTGCCGAAAGGCAGGGTCTCTAGAGTTGCTTCTGAGATTCCGCCTCTCGGCGGAATGACAAAACGAAGGGAACCTACTGTTTACATGGCCCATCTGCGCATCGTTGGCCTCGACCCTTCCAATCCTTCGCCTAAAGAGTGACCTCTTTAGGTGTACAAGTAGTGTAACAAAGTTGGGAAGCTTTCTTTTCCGGAAATTTCGATCGGTAAAGCCTCTGTTACAACCTCGCCCGGACCATACGCGGCGCGCCAAAAAGATCCTCCCGGACCGCCGCATTCCGGAAACCGGCTTCCCGGAAAAGATCCGCCGTTTCTTCCGCCAGATCCCGGTGGGTTTCGCAGTAAATCGCGCCGCCTTCCTTCAGAAGCCCTTTAGCTTTCGCCAGCGCCCGGTAAAAAATCAGGGCATCATTATCCGGCACAAAAAGCGCCTCGTGCGGCTCATAATCGCGAACATTCTGGTGCAGGGTTTCGGCTTCTTTTTGGGGGATGTACGGCGGGTTGGAAACGATGACATCGAAACTTTTTTGGGGAAAAAACGATTTATTTCCGGTAAGGAAATCACCCTGCCGGAAAGTAACATTTGCACCCAATGCTTCGGCGTTGATCCGCGCCAGCGCCAGCGCATCCGGCGAAATATCCAGCGCCGTTACCTGCGCACCGGCCAACTCCAGCGCCAGGCTCACCGCAATGCACCCCGTTCCGGTTCCCACATCCAGAATTTGAAGCCCTGTATTTCCGGAAAAATCTTCCAAAACCCACTGCACCAGCTCCTCTGTCTCCGGCCGGGGAATTAAAGCTCTTTCATCACAGCGAAACGAGCGGCCTAAAAACCGCGTTCGCCCCAGCACGTGCTGCACCGGCTTTCCTTTTGCCAGCTGCGTCGTGGCTTCGTCAATCATTTTAGCGGTCACCATCGGGATTTCCGGGTTTCGGGCTAGGGCCTGCGTGTAGGAAAAACCAGTAGCGTTTTCCAAAAACAGTTTGGCAATCGCAGCGGCTTCATCGGCGTCGTAAAGCGGTTGCAGGCGGGCGCGCAGGTCCCCGAAAAAATCCCCATAAGTGGCCATGGGGCGAAGGTAGCGCCGCTACCTTTTGTTGGAACTATGTGTTGGAGCCGTTGGCGTTGGAACGGTGTGTTGGAGCCCTTCGGGCGTTGGATCCTTCGGCCGGTATCGTGCATAGAATTTGTTTATCGGAGCTGTACCGAATGTTTTTCCGGTAGAGACAAGGCATACCTTGTCTCTACAAATCCGGATAACGCCGGCGACCGGATGTTTTCTGCCGGTTCCCTTAAATCTGCGGTTGGCAGGGCAACCTCTTTCTGCATCTTCTAACGCCCGAAGGGCTCCAACAGCATCCAACCCCCGCCGACGGCGGGGTCCAACGTGAAACTCTAACCAACGGCCGCGCCGCAAGCGGCGCGCCCGTACCTTCGCGCCGCTTATGCAAACCGGAGCGGATCTGTACATGCGTCGCTGCCTGCAACTGGCGCAACTCGGCAAAGGCCATGTGGCCCCCAATCCCATGGTGGGCGCCGTGCTGGTGCACGACGGCCGCATCCTGGCCGAAGGCTACCACGCCCGCTACGGTGGCCTCCACGCCGAAGCCGCCTGCCTGAATGCCGTTCCGGAAGCCGACCGGCATTTAATTCCCCAAAGCACGCTTTATGTGAGCCTGGAACCGTGCTCCCACCACGGCAAGCAACCGCCCTGTGCCGCCCGCATTGTGCGCGAGGAAGTAGGCCGTGTGGTGGTGTGCAACAACGACCCGTTTGACGCCGTTGCCGGTCGCGGCTATCAGTTGCTACAACTGGCCGGTATTCCGGTAGAGAAAGGCGTTTTGGAGGCCGAAGGCCGCTGGCTCAACCGCCGCTTTTTTACGTTTTGGGAGCAGAAAAGGCCGTATATCATTCTTAAATGGGCACAAACCGCCGACGGATTTATCGCGCCGTCCGACAAAACGCGCACGATGATTAGCGGGCCGCTGGCGCAAAGCCTGGTGCATCGCTGGCGCACCGAAGAAGCCGCTATTCTTGTGGGCAAAGCCACCGCCTTGGCCGATGACCCGCAACTCACCGCCCGGCAGTGGCCCGGCAATCAGCCCCTGCGCCTCGTGCTGGATTCGGCGCTGACGCTGCCCAAAAGCCTTAAGATTTTCAACACCGATGCCGAAACCTGGCACGTGAACACAAAGGAAGACGCGCAGTTGCCCACCCACCGCCGTGTCAAAATTCCGGCAGGCGACGACGCGCTCACCGGACTGATGGATTTGCTGTTTAAGGCAGGCAGGCAGTCGCTGATTGTGGAAGGCGGCGCGGCGGTGCTGCGCTCTTTTATCGGCTGTGGACTGTGGGACGAGATGCGGGTGTTTCAATCCGACACCTGTTTCGGACAAGGCGTGGCCGCCCCGCAGGTTTTGGGCGCGAAAAAAGCGTTTACGACGCACATCGGCGGCGACCGGTTGTCCTTGTATCTACCCCGGAAAAGTGGGGTAGAAGTACCGGCGGGCGCGTTTTTATAATGCGCCAAGGGAGTTTAAGAATTCCCTTTCTATGCTTTTGCTACTTCTGGTGATCCTGCTCAACACAGCAGTTGCGGTGCTTTTCAAGTTTTATGGAAAGCACCAGGTGAGCACTACCACGGCAATTGTGGTCAATTACTGGGCGAGCGCCGGAATCGGCAGCCTTTTATTGGGCAGATTTCCGGTGACGGCGGAAACGCTGCACGCGCCGTGGCTCTACGTGACGGTGCTGGGGGCGGCGTTTTTTGTAGGCTATCAGCTTTTTTCCTACGCCATTCACCATTACGGCGTCACGACGGCCACCGTTTCCAGTCGGCTGGCGCTGGTGCTCGCAGTTATCTTTGCGTGGGTTGCTTTTTCAGATGAACAATTCAACTGGGTGGGGCTGGCTGGTGTGATTCTGGCGTTTCCGGCGGTGTATCTGGCAGCCTCCAAGGGCCAGAGCCCAGAATCCAAAACTCAAAGCTCAGAGTCCAAAAACCAAGGCTCAAAATTCAAGGCTCCGGTAAGAGAAATTGAGGTGGAAGGGCCGGAAAAGCAGCAGCATACAGAAGAAAATTCCGGAAATGAAGCCTCAAAAAAGGGCTTTCACATGGGCTGGGGTGTACTCGCCTTGTTTCTCATTGGCGGTGCGCAGGATATTGGCCGGTCGGTGCTTTCCCATAATTACGTGGAGAAAGACAAAGAATTGCAGGCCGTGACAACGGTACACATCTTTGTGGCGGCGGCCCTGGTGGGAACGGTGGTACTGATCTATCGGCTGGCCACCGGAAAATCCAGATTTTCCCCAAAAAGCGTACTGGCGGGCTTGCTGTTGGCAGGTCCCGATTTCTTCGCCAACTACCTGTTTGTGCGCGTGCTGGCCTCCGATGATCTGCCGCCTTCGGTGGCCGTGCCGGTCAACAATATCGGGATTGTGATTGTCAGTGTGCTGGCCGCTTATTTTTTGTTTGGCGAAAAGTTCGGTGCCAAACGGGTCTTTGGGATTGTCCTTTCTTTGCTGGCCATTTTCCTCATTTCCTTTAAAGAACTGTTTTCGTAAGGCTGGCTGGTCCTTACAAGTTGCCTTAATCTTGTCCTGTTTTAAAACACTATAATCATTTTGCGGGTCATTGCGAGAGGTACGACGAAGCAACCTGCACTTTTTCCCGGAAAGGTCCGGAGGATTTGCAGGGCCATTCGCTCCGCTCGCACCGCGAAGCAGCACCGCAGGTAATGACCCACAGTTTTGAAGCAAGTCAAATCTTTTTTCAACCTAAAATTTCCGGAAACTCCACCATGTCCGCTGAAAGCTACCGCACCCTCGCCGCTCCTGCCACCGCCGAATTCCGCGACCGCGGCAGCCGTTTTCTGGCTTTTGTATTTCCGGCGCGCGATGTAGCCGAAGCCAAGGCGGTGCTGGCCGAAAAGCGGAAAGAGCATCCAAAAGCGAATCACCATTGCCTGGCCTACCGCATTGGCCCCGACACCCGCGCCTCCGACGACGGCGAGCCTTCGGGCAGCGCAGGCCGCCCCATGCTGGGCGCGATTGACAGCGCCGGACTGGATTACACCGCCGCCCTTGTCGTGCGTTATTTCGGCGGCACGCTGCTGGGCGTTCCGGGTTTGATTCATGCCTACCGGACGGCGGTCGCCGATGCGCTTGCCGGAGCCGAAACGGTGGAGAAGTTGATTGAGATTCCCTATGAAATTACCTGCGATTACGGCTCGGTGGGCGATGTGCTGCGCGTCATCCGGATGCAGGACGGTACGGTTTTGAAACAGGAAATGCAATTATTTTGCACCGTGGTAGCCGGCATCCGGCCTTCGGTGGAAGAACGTTTTTTAAGCGCAATGACCGACCTTCAAGGCGCGACGGTGAAAAAAGTGTAGAAATTGATTTTGGGATGTTATCAGCGAGTTTGTCCCCACCTTTCGGGACAGGCTTTTCGTGAAGAATCGCTTTGACATTTCTCTTAAAAGATAGTTTTAAAGAGATTCTTTATAAGATGACAAAGGCGGCGTCCGAATGTAAGATTCAATCCATAGGCTCGCTGCTAAGCCGTTTCGGTACCAATCTTTTGTCATCCCGGAACGGGAACCAAGCGGTACCAACCTGCAAAGACCCCGTTCCGGGGTGACAAAAGAACCGTCGAAACACCTCCCCTCCTGCCTGCCTTATTATCCATGTTATAACTTTGAACACCCTATAGCGATGAAAAGTGCAGAAACGGCTTTGTGGATAAAAGAGCGTGCGGCGGCCTATGGTTTTGAAGAATGCCGGATTGCCAAAGCGGCGTTCTTAGAAGATGATGCGCGGCGATTGGAAGACTGGTTGCACAACGGCTACGGCGGCACCATGTCCTATATAGAGCGGCATTTTGACCTGCGGGTGGATCCGCAAAAGCTGGTACCCGGTGCAAAGTCGGTGATTACGTTTTTGATGAACTATTTTCCGGAAAATAGTCAGCCGGAAGGCATTCCCAAAATAGCCCGCTACGCCTGGGGCAAAGACTACCACGACACCATTCGCACTCTTTTAAACACTTTGCTGGAGGAAATGCGGGAAAAACTCGGGGCCATTGACGGACGCGGCTTTGTGGATTCCGCGCCGGTGCTGGAACGGGCTTGGGCGGTGCGCAGCGGCCTCGGCTGGGTCGCCAAAAACGGCAATTTAATCAATCCCAAACGCGGCTCTTACTTTTTTATCGCCACCCTGATTACGGATCTGGACCTGCCCGAGGACGCGCCTTTTCAGACCGACCACTGCGGCACCTGCACCCGCTGCATGGACGCCTGCCCGACCGAAGCGATTCTGTCGCCCGCCGTCATTGACGCGCGCAAGTGCATTTCTTACCTCACCATTGAGTTGAAGGAAGCCGTTATGCCCACCGGCTTTGAGCACCGCGCCGACGACTGGATTTTTGGCTGCGACGTGTGTCAGGAAGTGTGCCCGTGGAACCGGTTTTCCACCCCGCACCAACAGCCCGATTTTACCCCAATTCCGGAAATCCTGACCCTGACGAAAAGCGATTGGGAGGCCTTAAACGAAGAATATTTCCGGAAAATCTTCCGGCATTCGCCGATCAGCCGCGCCAAGTGGAAGGGGATGCAGCGGAATCTGAGAGCGATTGGGAAATAGGAGCGCTTTCAGGGAATGCGCGCTTAATTTTCCGGAAAATTATGCCGAAACCCAATGTTTTGGGAGGGCTTTTTCCGGAAAAATGTTAGCTTTCGAAGCGGCCGCTTCCCTCGTTTGTTATTGGGTTGCGCTGCCTGCCGTACTCCGCCGGAGCGCAGAAAACACCGCTGCTAAGGCGTTGCAATAAATCCATTCCGGTCAAAGCCCTCTAAATACGCCACTTTCCAGCGATTGTTTTCGCGAACCGCATCCACCCGGTATTTAAAATCGCCTCCCCAGGTCCAGCTGAACTGTGCCGTATCCTCCCGGAAAACCGGTTTGTCAAGGGTTATCGTCTGCCAGTAGCGATCGGGTGCGTCCTGACAATTACACCAAGGATTGGCGCCATTTCCAAAGGGAGGCAGGTCGCCGACTGCCCATTCCAGCTTTTTGCTTTTCAGCC
>JAEVZP010000213.1 GCA_023392185.1 Bacteroidota bacterium | reverse complement strand
CTGCTGCACCGCGCAGCACCGGGGTGCCGGAAGTCGTGGTGGATATCGAGCATCTGAAAAAATCCTTCGGTAGAAATGAGGTGTTGAAAGACCTCAGCTATCAATTGCACCGGGGTGAAAACCTGATTGTGCTGGGTAAATCCGGTTCCGGAAAATCAGTGTCTATCAAGTGCATGGTAGGGATGCTCCAGCAAGACTCCGGCAGGCTGGAAGTTTTTGGCGAAGATGTAAAAAACCTCGACGAAGTTGGCCTGCGCGAGCTGCGCATCCGCATTGGCTTTTTGTTTCAAAGCGGCGCCCTTTATGACTCGATGACCGTTTTCGACAACCTCGCTTTTCCCCTTACACGGGTGTTGAAGCTCAAGGACGATGCCGAAATTGAAAAAAGGGTGCAAGAAGTACTCGAAGGCGTTGGGCTGGTGGATGCAATGAAAAAAATGCCGTCTGACCTCTCCGGCGGACAGCGCAAACGCATCGGCCTGGCGCGCACCCTGATCCTGAAGCCGGAAATCATGCTTTATGATGAGCCGACCACCGGCCTCGACCCTATCACCTCCCGCGAAATCAGCGAGTTGATCCGCGAGATGCAAAAGAAATACAACATCTCTTCGATCATTATCACCCATGATATGGAATGTGCCCGGATTACCGGCGACCGCATCGTGGTACTGCGCGACGGCGCCATTACGGCCGAAGGGCAATATGATGAACTGGCCAACTCCTCCGACGAGTTTGTCCGGTCTTTTTTCCAATCCGCCTAAGTATCCTTCAAGATGAAAGCCACGACTACTTCCCAAAAAATACGCATCGGTCTTTTCACCCTCATCGGGCTCCTGCTGTTTGGCGTGGGCATTTTCTTTATCGGGAATGCCAAAAGCCTTTTCACCAAAACCTTTACCGTTTATGGTACCTTTAGCAACGTCGGCGGCCTGCAAGTGGGCAACAACGTGCGCTTTGCCGGTATCACTTCCGGCTCGGTAGAAAGAATTACGGTTGTCAACGATACCACCGTCCGGGTGGATATGCGCATCCAGTCAAAATATCAGCCTTATATCAAAAGCGACGCCGTGGCCACAATCGGGTCAGACGGGCTTATGGGCGATAAACTCATCACCATTGCGCCGGGCGCGCAAAGCCAGACACCGCTCAAAAACGGCCAACGCATTGCTACACTCAATCCAACCGACTACGACAAGGTGATCGCCAAGTTTACCGCCGTAGCCGACAATGCCAATGTAATCACCGCCGCGCTCGCTGATATCGCAACGGAAATCCGGGGCGGCAAGGGCACCATTGGCCGGCTGATGTATAACGACGACCTCGCCGTGCAAATTGAAGGCACCATGGCCAACGCCAGCCGCATGAGCGCTTCTTTTGCCGACCTCGGCGCACAGGTGCGCTCCGGCAAAGGCTCTGTCGGACAACTTATTTATTCCGACAAACTTTCCAAAAGCCTGGATGCAGCGGCTGCCTCTGCCAACAAAGCCATGGCTTCTGCCGACGACGCGGTCAAAAACATCAATCAGGCTGCCTACAATTTCAGCGAAAATATGAAAGCCCTGCAGGGCAATGTACTATTCCGGAGCTATTTCCGGCAAAAACAGGCCGCCGAAGGCGCCAATGCCATCGAGCTGGACCCCAACACAACCATAGAAAGCACTACCAACCAAAGCGACCTGACCGAAGCCGAACTAAATGAAATGCGCCGGGCCGCCGAAGCTGAACTGGAGAAGAAACGCAGCACCCAAAAGCGTTAAGCAGGTTCTCAAAACAATCCTGCAAAAAACCGTCAGATCTGCGCAGGCCTGACGGTTTTTTTACACCCCGCCTTATAAAAGGAAAGGCTTATTTTTTCTACATGATCCGCCACGGCTCAATCGCACCGGCTTTTCCGGCATCGTAAAGCGTTTCGGCAGCGATATAATTATCGGTGTAGCCGTGCATGATACCGGCTTTGGAAGATTTCTCCCACAAAACCGGTCGCTCGGTTCCGGAAAACTGTTGCCGGAAATCGGTTTGCTTTTCGAGCGACAACACGCGCAGCACCTTGTTGCGGTCGGTGCGGATATGCACCGGCACGATGGGTTTGATGGCCAGCGCATCGGTATGGGCGCGCTCCGAGTAGGTAAAGACATGCAGGTAGCTTACCGGCAGGCTTTTGAGAAAGTCGTGCGTTTCGCAAAAGTACGCGTCGCTTTCGGAGGGAAAGCCTACAATGACATCCACTCCAATACCGGCGTGCGGCATCAGGGCTTTAATGTGCGCTATACGTTCGGCATACAGTTCGCGCTGGTAACGCCGGCGCATTTTAGCCAGAATGGCGTTGCTGCCGCTTTGTAGCGGGATATGAAAACGCGGCATAAAACGCCTGGAACCGGCCACAAAACGAATAATATCATCGGTCAGCAGGTTGGGCTCGATAGAAGAGATGCGGTAGCGCTCGATGCCGGCAATCTCGTCCAACTGCCGTATCAAATCATAAAAACTTTCTTCGCGCCGCTTGCCGCCATCAGATCCTTTGCCGAAATCGCCTAGATTGATGCCGGTCAGTACCACTTCCTTGGCACCGCCTTCGGCAATCTCTTTTACACGCGCCACTACGCCGCCGATGCTGTCGCTGCGGCTATGGCCCCGCGCCTGCGGAATGGTGCAGAAAGAACAGGTATAATCACAGCCGTCCTGCACTTTCAGAAAGGTGCGCGTGCGGTCTCCCTCCGAGTGGGCGGCATGAAAGCCTTCCACGGCATCGATATCGTTGCAGGCCACGCGCCCCGCCCCTTTGGAGAGCGTACGCAGATGCGCTGAAAGCTGAAATTTCTCCGCTGCGCCGAGCACCAGGTCCACGCCCGGAATTTCAATGATTTCTTTGGGTTTCAGCTGTGCATAGCAGCCCGTCACTACTACCAGTGCCTCCGGTGCGCGCCGCTGAATGCGACGCACCAGCATCCGGCATTCCTTATCGGCGTTTTCAGTCACCGAACAGGTATTGAGAACATACACATCGGCCGCCTCGTCGAAAGCCTTTTTCGGAAAGCCCTGCGCCTCCAGCTGACGGCTGAGGGCCGAGGTTTCCGAGAAATTGAGCTTACAGCCCAAGGTATGAAAAGCCACCGACGGCAATACTTCCTTCATCGCGCCGCGAAATTACGATACCTCACAGATTTCCTTTTAAGGCAGAATACCCGGAAGTGGGTATTTTTCTATCTGTACCTGTTTTAATAAGCACATCCGCCTACATTTGCAGCTTATCGTATAATTTTCTTATGAAAAAAGCACTGTACTCCTTTCTTTTTGCTCTAACCGGCCTGTCGCTTGCCAGCTGTAGTAAGGATAAGCTCGACAAGCTCACCAACTTGGCGGACATCACTTTTACTCAGCCCTATGCCATGGATGTGGCACTTCCGGAAAGCGCTACCGTCGCCGACTCGCTGGCGCCGGTTCCGGTGCCGGGCGGCAGTGCGACGTTGCCGGATTTTTACTTTACTTTCCCAACTGAGATTGCTAAAACGCTGGAAGACTACGGGACCAACGCCGATAAGCTTGTTTCTGTCAAGCTGGATGCTTTTTCTATGTTGCCACTGAAGCCTGAAGGTCAGAATTTGGACTTTTTCAACTCGGTGGAACTGCGCCTGTCAGCACCTGGCCTGCCGGAAATTCCGGTAGCCAGAAAAAATCCTTTCCCCAAAGGGGTGAACGGTGTTCCGCTTGATGTGGACGGCAGCAATCTGAAAGAATATTTCCTCAAAGACTCGCTGACGATCCGGGTTATGGCCGATGTAAACGCCATCCCGCCGGCAGGCACGCAAATCCGCTTCGAGAATAAGTATAAGATTACAGCCAATCCGCTGAAGTAGTTTTTGGGGATTGCCAACACCAATACACCCGTCAGGTTTCTGAAGCCTGACGGGTGTATTGGTTTTCCGGAAAAGCGGCTGTTCTAATGATATAAAAACCGGCCATGAGCGCTTTCCACAATCACTTCTTTGGTTTCGGCGGCCTCTATCCGACCACTGATCTGAGCTTCGATGCCAAATTTTCCGGAAATCTCTACGATCGCAGCAGCGGTTTCAGCATCGGTGTAGATCTCCAGTCGCTGCCCCATGTTGAAGACCTGGTACATTTCCTGCCAGCTGGTGCCGGCGGCTTCCTGGATCATGCGGAAAAGCGGCGGCTCGGGCAGCAGATTGTCTTTCACCACGCGCATCGGGGAAGGCAGGTAATGCAGAATTTTGCTTTGGGCACCGCCACTGCAATGGATAATACCCTGAATCTTTTTCCGGAAATGTTGCAGTACCTGAAGCACGACGGGCGCGTAGGTGCGGGTGGGTGAAAGCAGCAGCCTTCCCACATCCAAACCGGTTTCGGTGGCGTCGGTCAGGCGGTATTTACCATTGTAAACCACTTCTTTTGGTAAAGCCGGGTCCACGCTTTCCGGAAAAGTTTCGGCGTAGTGATGACTGAGCATTTCGTGGCGCGCCGAGGTGAGGCCGTTCGAGCCGATACCGCTGTTGTAGGCATCTTCATACACCGCTTTTCCATAGGAAGCAAGCGAAACCACCACGTTGCCGGGCCGGAGATTGTCAGTGGTCACAAGGTCGTCGCGCTTCATGCGGCAGGCCATGGTTCCATCCACTACAATGGTGCGCACGGCATCGCCGAGGTCGGCGGTCTCGCCGCCCATAAACGTAATGTCCACACCATATTGGCGCAGTGTATCAAAATAGCGTTGTGTGCCGTTGATGATTTGGGAAAGCACTTCGCCCGGAATCAGCCCTTTGTTGCGGCCAATGGTGGAGGAATAGGTAAAAGGCCCGGTGGCGCCCACGCACAGCAGGTCGTCGGTGTTCATCACAATAGCGTCGATCGCAATACCTTCCCAAACGGAGATATCGCCGGTTTCTTTCCAGTAGAGGTACGCCAGAATGCCTTTGGTTCCGGCGCCGTCGGCGTGCATCAGGTTGCAATATTGCGGATCGCCGCCCCAGATGTCGGGGTAGATTTTGCAGAACGCTTTGGGAAAAAGGCCGTGGTCGAGGCGGGCCACAGCGGCGTGAACGTCTTCTTTTCCGGCAGAAACGCCGCGAAGTGCATAACGGTTATCGGGGGTCGGCATGGGAAGCGCGAAGGTAGGAAAGGAGTAGAGACCAGGTATGCCTCCTCTCTACAAACCAGGATGCGGATTTAAATGGTTGCAAGCTCAGACTGGCGTGATGTTTGTAACTCATAAGGCAAACACATTAAAATAAAATGAAAAAGACACTTGTACTGGGCGCGTCTGATAATCCGGCGCGGTATAGCTATAAAGCGGTTGCTTCTTTGCTGCGCAGTGGTCATTCGGTGATTGCGGTAGGGAATAAAAAATCGGCGGTGATGGGCATTGAAATCACCAAAGAATTTCCGGAAGTGGGCTCAGTAGATACGGTTACGCTTTATCTCAATCCGATGAATCAACGGCCTTATTATGAAGCCATTATTCATCTCCAACCCAAGCGCATTATTTTTAACCCCGGAACAGAAAATCCTGAATTAGAGCAATTGGCCGAAGACGCCGATATTCAGACAGTTGAGGCGTGTACGCTGGTGATGCTCGCAACGGGACAGTACTGAGGGCCCGTTGGGCGTTGGAGCTATGCGTTGGAGGCTTCGCCGTTGGAGCCGTTAGCGTTGGATTTCCGGAAAATGGCGCTCCATTTTTCAATGGAACCGGCACGCTATGAAGTTTCGTTGCCTTGAACTGTTTATCTTTAAAAGAGGGAAACGCAGCATTTTACCCTTTCCATTCCGGAGCCGTGTAGCGAGGCCTGGGAGCAGGCGACGCCATGTGGTTCCGGAAAATGCTGTAAAAGTTGCCAGAAAAGGGGGTCAATTTCTCAGGTTTTTTCCGGGGCTCAGATGACCGCTTTCTTTACAGCGTAAAGCAGGAGAAAGCGTGTGCGGCCGTTCTATAACCGCTCCAATTGAAGAAATCGTTTTTTCTTACGTAGCACCGGCCCTAACATCCCTATCAGACGCTGGCGATGGCAGCCTCTGTTACAGAGATGACTTTGATTTGAATCTAAGGAAGATTCCACAGGCTATTGGTATAATTGTTCGTCACGCGACTCTGCTTGTTGAAAAAACGACTCCGGTAGCAAAACAGTAATTTCCGCTTCTTTTGAGAAACTGATTTTTCCTGACTTGACAAGTCTTCGGACAGCTTGTAGATAGACTTGTCAAGTCTCACCACCATTGCGCTTCAATTCCCCAGCCACAAGGCCCCACCCACGCTGCTCCGCGCCGCGCCGGTAACGGCTTGCAGTACGTTTTCTTCCTCGCGCCAGCGCAGCGTTCCGATTAGGGCCATAACAAGCGCTTCTTTAAAATCTACGAGGCTTTTTTCCGGAATTACTACTTCAACACCCAATGGTTGAAGCTTTTCGCGCAGCAGGGAAATCAAAAACGCATTGTGCGCCCCGCCGCCGGTAACGAGCAGCTCCCCCGCCCCATTTCCAAACCACGCCACCGCTTCGGCAATTTGTCCGGCCAGGTGATGGGAGAAAGAATGTAACAGATCTGTTGTCGCAGCGGCCCCATCTTCCAGAACAACCTTTCCGAGGTCCAGCGCTTCGGCATTGCTAAGGCTTTTGGGCGGCATTTTCCGGAAATAATCGCCCCTATCCAGCGCTGCTACTACTTCGGGAAGCAGGTTTCCACTTTGCGCCAGCGCACCGGCCTCATCAAAAGCTTTCCCTTCCCGCATCGCCAGCCGGTTGAGCACCGCGTTAGCCGGGCCAATATCAAACGCCAGCCGGTTGTCGCTGTTTTGGATGGTGAGGTTGGCAATGCCGCCGAGGTTGAGCAGATAAGGATATGGGCCAAAAAGCAGCTTGTCGCCGATGGGGACGATGGGCGCGCCCTGCCCGCCCAGCGCAACATCCAGCGCGCGCAGATCGGTGATGACCGGAAGGCTGGTAGCTGCCGCAATTGCCGCGCCGCAACCGATTTGGGAAGTGGTTTTGGTAGCCGGCTCATGAAAAACCGTGTGGCCGTGCGAAGCAATAAAATGCACTTTGTGGTGCAAATTATTTCTTTCGATAAAAGCCGTTACCTGCTCGCCCAGATACTGTCCGTAACGCGTGTGCAGCCGTAAAAAATCCGGCACAGCCATTTGCGGGGCACGCACCAAATCGGCGCTCCATTCCGGGGAATACGGCACGCATTCGGTGGCCATAAACGCATAGCTCCAGGCCCCGCGCTGCTCGGTAAGTTCCACTAAAGCAATATCCAATCCATCCAGCGAAGAGCCCGACATCAGGCCGATAACAGAGTAAATCACAGGCTTTTAAAGATAAATTTTCCGGAAAAATGTGGTTTCAAAAAAGGAAATTTCCGGAAATTTTGTTCCCAAAAGCCCTTTTTGAAAGCGGGGCGAAGGTAACGGCAAGCGGCTGTAGCTAAAGTAAAATTGGACTAAAAAGGCATCCTATGCGGGCTTCGACAAGCTCAGCCTGACACGCATTTTGTAAACAGCGAATGATAACATCTTCTGTGTCACCCTGAGCTTGTCGAAGGGCTGGCTTGTCGAAGGGCTGGCTTGTCGAAGGGCTGGCTTGCCGAAGGGCTGGCTTGCCGAAGGGCTGGCTTGCCGAAATATTTTCTACTTTATCTGACTTTCCAAAAAAGAAAAGAGAGCCAGCGCTGCAAGCAGCCGCCAACCCTCTTTCCAACCTATTCTAAAAGCTGTTTTTCCGGAAAGGTCTAATCCCAGCGACTGCTGCGCGAAACAGCTAACGGCCCCGCGCCGGTACAGAAAAGCACAATGGAATTAAAGAAAAACAAGGCGGGTAGTTCAATCGCCCACGCACCGCTGTCCGATAGTTTGCCAATGTCTTCCGGGTGCGCCGTAGCCACGGCCACGACCATCGTGAAGGCAATCAGCAAAGCGGCCATGCGGCTGCGGAAACCAATCATCAACAGCAGCGGCGCCAGCACTTCGCCCACATACACACCATAGGCCACAAAGGCCGGAATGCCTTTGGATTGCAGCATACTGCCCATGCCGAAAACGCCTTTCTGCAACTTGGCAACGCCGTGAAACAGCATCAGTCCGCCGGTAGCGAGCCGCAGCAGCAAAAGCCCGGCAGCGAAGTTTCGGTTCATAAAAAAAGAGGTTTTTTCCGGAAAAAAGGTCCGCTTTATTGCTTGGCCAGCTCGGTGTAGATTTTGATTTCTACGTTCTTGGCCACGCCTTGTCCGGTGGGGTCGTAGTTGATGTTGTAATCCAGCCGGTTGATGGTAGCCGTGGCCATAAAACCTACTTTTTCGCCGCCTTTCTGGTCTTTCGCCATCCCGCCATACAGCACGTCGAACACCACAGGTTTGGTCACGTCTT
>JAEVZP010000171.1 GCA_023392185.1 Bacteroidota bacterium | reverse complement strand
TTTGAAGAAATGCCGCTTCCGGAAGGAGCCACTACCATGGCTGAAGCCCTCTTGCCCCTGCTGGAGGCAAAATGGGTGCTTCGCGAAGCCGACAAAGATCTGGTGGTGATGGTTCACGATGCCGAATACCAAAAAGCAGGGAGGCGACACCGCATCATCAGCACGCTGACGCTCGAAGGAAAAGACAAGCTTTTCAGTGCAATGGCCAAAACCGTCGGCATGCCTATGGCGCTTTTTGCCGAAATGATGCTGGAAGCAGGCGTTAGCGATTATCCCAAAGGCGTGCAGATTCCCAATATGCCGCAGATTTATGAGCCGGTGCTTCAAAAGCTTGCCGACCACGACATCCGCTTTCATGAAGTCGAAACGGTGCTTTCCTAAGGCCCGGAATTTCCGGAAAAACGGGGCCTTTTTGCCGCTCCTCTGCCTTCACAGAAGGATGGAGCGATTAACGGAGACGTTCCCCAAAAACCTGGACTTTTGCTTTCAAAACGCCTGTTCTAAAAGCCATCCCTTGAACACAAAAATTATTGCGCTCGCTCTGGTCGCCGCTTCGCATCTGGCGCAGGCGCAGGAAATTCCCCAGACTCCCCTGGTCCCGGCCCCCAAAGCGCGTAACCAGTATTTCTATCTCACCTGGGGCTACAATGCCGAAACCTACACGCGCAGCAATCTGCATGTCTCGCAGCCCGAGATTGGCTATGAATACACGATGCACAAGGTGCACGGCCATGATTTTAAAGGCTGGGATAAAGGCATTTTCAATCAGGAGCTGACCATTCCGCAATACAGCTACCGGATCGGCTGGATGTTTGACAAAAAGCGCGGTATGGGGGTGGAAATCAACTTCGACCACACGAAGTATATCATTTCCGAAAACCAGACGGTGCGCGTGACCGGCACGCTTGGCGATGCCCGCGCAGTGGACACCAATGTGTATTTCGACCGCACCAACGGCTTTACTTACTTCCTCAACAACGGCGCCAATTTCTTTCTCATCAACTTTGTAAAGCAAGTGCCGGTGTGGGAAAACAAGCGACACAACCTGCGTCTGGATGTGCTCGGCAAAGCCGGTATCGGCCCCGTGGTGCCGCACGTGGAAAACACCCTTTTCGGCAAAGCCAATAATCCGCACTTTCAGCTCGGCGGCTGGAATGTGGGCCTGGAACTGGATGCACAGGTAACGGCTTTCAACCGCGTGTTTCTGGAAGGCGGTATCAAAGGCGATTATGCCCGGTATTCGGGCCTGCGGATCTATAAAGGCACCGCCCGGCAGGCGTTCGGCTCCTTTATCATGTTTCTGGGCCTGGGCGTCCGGATCTGATGTCTTTTCCGGGAAAAAAAGTATCAGAACCTGAATCTTTATCGACCTAACATTCTACACTGTCATAAATTCGGTCAAAAGCGCCTGGAGATGCTGGCCCGGCTGTTAAGAGTGAAAGTGGTGCATCTGCAAACCGGCAGCGTCTCCTTCCTGGACCGGCCGAATACGTATGCGATCGTTGTGGAGGGAAAACCTTTTGTTATAACCTACTCCGGCACGCACCCGCTTGCACGAAGCGGCAACCGGTATACCTGTAAGGAGGTGATTTCAACAGCGCCCAATACCAGAGCGATCGTTGCTGCCAGGCAGGAAACATGTCTATATGAGGTGGAACTGAACCATTTGAACGGCGCACCGGTGTTACGCCGGAAAATCCCTGCCAAATCAGGCCGGTAAAACGGATGGCGAAGGCTTTGCAGAAGCGGGTGTTGAAGGTCCTTTGGCTTCAAATGCATATTGTAGGGAGCCTTTCTGCTTCGTAACCCTTACCTTCGCCACCCCGCTTTTCTACGGGCAAAAACGAAAACTGTATGCCATACCTCTTCACTTCCGAATCGGTTTCGGAAGGCCATCCCGACAAAGTCGCGGATCAGATTTCAGACGCACTCGTTGACAACTTCCTCGCCTGGGACCCGGAATCCAAGGTGGCCTGCGAAACCCTCGTCACCACTGGTCAGGTGGTGCTGGCCGGCGAAGTCAACAGCAAGACCTATATCGATATCCCGACCATTGCCCGGGATGTGATTTCAAAAATCGGGTACACCAAGAGCGATTATATGTTCGAGGCCAAATCCTGCGGTGTACTGTCGGCCATTCACGAGCAAAGCCCCGATATCAATCAGGGCGTCGATAAGAAAACCAAAGAAGAACAAGGCGCCGGCGATCAGGGAATGATGTTTGGCTATGCCACCAACGAGACGGCCAATTTTATGCCGCTCGCCCTCGATCTGAGCCATGCCCTGCTGCGCGAACTCTCCGAAATCCGGAAAGAAGAAGCGCAAATGACGTATTTGCGTCCAGATGCCAAAAGCCAGGTGACGCTCGAATACGACGACCACAACCGGCCGCTGCGCATCGACACGATCGTAATCTCTACCCAGCACGACGACTTTGGCGACGAAGCCGAAATGCAGGCCCGCATTACAGAGGACATCAAAAGCATCCTCATTCCGCGGGTTAGGAAGGATTATCCACAGTATCAGGCGTTTTTCAACGACGATATCAAGTATCACATCAACCCAACGGGCAAGTTTGTGATCGGTGGTCCTCACGGTGATACCGGTCTTACGGGTCGCAAGATTATCGTGGATACCTATGGTGGTAAAGGTGCACACGGCGGTGGTGCTTTTTCCGGAAAAGACCCGAGCAAGGTAGACCGTTCGGCGGCTTATGCCACCCGCCACATTGCCAAAAACATGGTGGCTGCCGGCCTGTGTGATGAAGTGCTGGTACAGGTGAGTTATGCCATTGGGGTAGCCGAGCCAATGGGTTTGTATGTGAACACCTACGGCACAGCCAAGGTAGACCTGTCTGACGGCGGGATTGCCGAAAAAATCAGCGAGGTGTTCGATATGCGTCCTTATTTTATTGAACAGCGCCTGAAGCTGCGCCAGCCGATGTACTCGGAGTGCGCCGCCTACGGCCATATGGGCCGCACGCCGCGCACTGTTACGAAAACCTTCCGCAGTGCGGACGGCAAGCAGAAAGAACTTCAGGTAGAACTCTTTACCTGGGAAAAGCTCGACTTCGTCGATAAAGTCAAAGCCGCTTTCGGGCTTTAAGATTTCCGGAAATTTCCCTGATTTGAAAATGCAGCACCCGTCGGATTGTACAATCCGACGGGTGCTGCATTTTCAGGGGGCATACCGGTGGCAGACAAGCGCGTTAGCCCGCATACATCTCCGCAATCGCAGCAGCATATTTCTGCTCCACCACCCGGCGGCGCAGTTTCAGTGAAGGGGTCATTTCGCCCTTCTCCAGCGTCCATTCCTGCGGCAACAATACAAATTTTTTCACCCGCTCAAAGTCGGAGAATCCGGCGTTGTACTTGTCGAGTTGTTTTTTGATCAGCTGGCGGACCTGCGGCAGCGCAGCAATTTCTTCACGCGTCTGCGGCAACGGAATTTCATTGTCAGCAAGCCATTTACGCAGCCGTTCGAAGGCCGGTACGATCAGCGCCCCAACAAATTTTTGACCGGCACCTACCACCATCATCTGCTCGATAAAAGGGCTTTCGCGGATTTTGTTTTCAATCGGTTGGGGCGCAATGTATTTGCCACCGGAATTTTTGAAGATCTCTTTCTTGCGGTCGGTAATTTTCAGGAAACGGTCTTCTACCCAGGTGCCGATATCACCGGTGCGCAGCCAGCCGTCCTGAAGCACCTCGGCGGTTTGCTCCGGCCTTTTATAATAGCCTTTCATCACGTTTTCGCCGCGCACCAGGATTTCGCCATCGGCATCAAGCTTTACTTCTACATGATCAATCGGCGGACCCACCGTGCAAATACGCCGCCCTTCCGACTCAAAGCGGTTGCAGGAGATAAAGGGAGACGCTTCGGTCAGTCCGTAGCCTTCCATAACCGTCATGCCGGTAGCCGAAAACGTGCGGTTGAGGCGTTCCTGCAAAGCCGCCGAGCCGCTTACAATCGCGCGGATATTACCGCCCAGCGCTGCCCGCCATTTAGCAAAAATAAGCCGGTCGGCCAGGGCCAGTTGCAGCCGGTAGCCCAGGCCTTTGGAGTTTGCATTGTCGTATTTGCGGGCCAGGTCAAGCGCCCAGAAATACAGCCTTTTCTTGCTGCCTTTCAGGTCCAGCCCTACGGCCACAAGCTTTTCATACACTTTTTCGAGCAGGCGTGGAACCGTTGAGAACACAATGGGCTTGACTTCTTTGAGATTATCGCCGATTTTCTCCAGCCCTTCAGCATACCACACACTGAGGCCGCCGTGCAGATACAAATAAGTAATGGTACGTTCAAAAACATGGTTGAGCGGTAAAAAGCTCAGCGCTTTCTGACCTTCTTCGGCAAAGGTGAATGCAGGATAGGCCTGCTCAATGTTTGCGCAGATATTGCGGTGAGTCAGCATCACGCCTTTGGGCTCGCCGGTGGTGCCGCTGGTATAAATGATGGTAGCCAGCGTTTCGGGCCGGATGCGGGCCAGATCGGTTTCGCTTACTTCGCGGCCTTCCACCAGCAACTCTTCCCAATGCCGCAGCCCGGGTGTCGGCGTGAAGGTAAAGATACCTTTGATGCCTTCGGTTTCTGCCAGGGTAGGGCCGAAGCGGCGGTAGGTGTCCGGACCGGAAAGGATCACATAGCGCACACCCGCTTCGCGGAGAATAAACTGCAGGTCGGTTGTCGAAATAGTAGGGTAGAGCGGCGTCAGTACGGCACCGGCCATCTGCACGCCCATGTCGGCAATCATCCACTCGGGCCGGTTTCCGGAAATAAGCACAACTTTTTCCTGCTTTTCCGGGTCAGACAGGTCGCGGCTGATGCCTAAATCCAGCAGGCCGGCGGCTAGTTGACGGGCTTTTTGAATACACTGACCGGCGGTCCATTCCCGCCACTGGCCATCTTCTTTGGAAGCCAGCAGCACGGCCTCGGGCGCGCGCTGGGCTTTATCTGCTGCAATGTCAAAAATTCTTTGAATCATGTCGGGGGCCGAAATTAGACTTAGAAACCGGGGATATGCAAAAAGGAAAAAAATCCGGAAGCACCTGCCTTCCGGTATTGCGGCACAGGTTTGGGTGTCCCCACCTACGCCGGTGGTGCATTTAAACCCCAACTTCGTGGCGCTTTCTTCCTTGTTGCCTCTATTGTACAATGGTTGGTGCTTTTTAAAGCAAAACCTTGCCTACAGCTTCTGCGTTTATCCTCACTTCCTTTTTTCCTCATGACCCTTTCCATCCAAAACCTGCGTCCCGATTACCTGCCGCCGATTTCCGGAAATTCTGGTATCTGGAACCAGAATCTGTCTTTCTGTCAGGGGGAAAGGGTTTTTGTGAGAGCGCCTTCCGGCACCGGCAAAACCAGCCTGATCCACCTGCTCTATGGTCTGCGCAACGATGCTTCTGGCCATATTTTATGGGGTCAGACGGCGGTGTTGCAAGCAGCTGCCGAAACCCTGGCGGCCCTTCGGGCACAATCGCTGTCGATTGTTTTTCAGGATTTGCGGCTCTTTGAAGAGTTGACCCTGTGGGAAAACCTGCTGCTTAAAAAAGCACTCGGCTCGCCGGAGTCTGATGTGGAAATCGCGCGCTGGGTGGCACAACTCGGACTTGCTCACCGGCGCGATCAGCCCGCCGGCCGGCTTTCTTATGGCGAGCAGCAACGGACGGCTGTCCTGCGCGCGCTGATTCCCGATTTCCGGTGGCTGCTGCTCGATGAGCCTTGCTCCCATCTCGATGCCGACAATGCAAGAATCGCGCTGCAGTTGATTCAGGCGGTGAGCGACCGGCGCGGTGCCGGTATTTTTTATGCTGAACTGGACGACAATCCACATTTCCGGGCTACCCAAAAGTTTGTGTTATGAAACAGGGCGCTTCTCTTTTACTCTCCCGGTTGCTTTTGGGCGGCAACGGAGCCGGTCGTCGTTTCCGGGCAGGACTGGCGCTTTTTCTGGGCACCTTCTTTTTGCTGCTGGCCGTTTCGATGTGGTGGAATTTCCGCCTGGCGCTGCGGGGCAGCGACGGAACCGACGCGCTGGGCAGCGGATTTTTTACCGTTTCGCACACGGTAACAGACGCCGACATGGGGCTTTCTCCAAAAGTGCGTTTTACTGATGCCGAAATGGCTGCCCTGCAAGCGGTGCCGGGCGTAGAAGAAGTGGGCAGGATCATGCAGGCGGCTTTTCCGGTGAGTGCTGCTTTGGGTGGGGTAAATGGCTTTTCGACCTTGCTGTTTCTGGAAGCGGTGCCCGATGCCATGCTGGATACCCTTCCGGAAGACTGGCGCTGGGATCCTTCGCGCCGCGAGGTGCCCATTATCCTGGCCAAAGAATTTCTGCGGACCTACAATTTTGTGTTCGCACCGGCACAAGGGCTTCCGCAACTTTCTGAGAATGCCATTAAAGCTATTGGGTTCGACCTGGTTTTGGGCAGCGGGCCGGAGGCGCGGATGCTTCGCGGGCAGGTTGCCGGTTTCTCCGATCGCGTCACATCGGTATTGGTACCACAGGCTTTTCTGGACCAAATGCACCGGCAGTTTGGCATCCAGCCGCCACCGCCGGCCCGACTCCTGGTGCGCGCACAAAACCCGGCCGATCCGCAGCTGGTGCGCTGGCTGCGCGATCACGGTTACGAAACGGGTGGCGAGACCAGCCGGCTGGCAACGCTACAGCGGGTGGTGAGCGGCATTTCTGCCGGCACCGGCCTGCTTGCGCTGGTGCTGCTGGCTTCCGGTCTGAGCCTTTTTATCCTTTTGATCCGGCTGTTGCTCGCCGAGGCCCGCGAACAACTTCGGCTGCTGCGTCAAATTGGGTATAGCCCTCAGTTTATGGCCCGTTTTGTAACAAGACGGTTTTTGCCTGCGCCTGTCGTAAGTCTGCTGGCAGCGCTGCTGGCTGCAGCGCTGGTCAATGCAGTCGCCGGTCATTTCCTATCCCGCATGGATGTCCATTGGCCGCTCTGGCCTTCGTGGATGGTGTGGTTGGTGTGGTTGATTGTAGTGGCAGTGGTGCTGGCGCAGTTGTGGCACAGCATCCGAAAGGCGGTTTTTTCCGGAAAATAAGCTTCCTTCCCAGGAAAGCCATCCATCAAAAAAAGCACAACGTAAAGGCGCGTTGTGCTTTTTTTGAGTTCCTTTTAAAGGAGGCGTTTTTACCGGAGCGTTTCGGCCAGCCAGCCAAAGAAGGTGCGCTGCCAGGCGAGGGCGTTTTGGGGTTTCAGCACCCAGTGGTTTTCGTCGGGGAAAAACAACAGGCGGGATTTGATGCCCCGCAACTGTGCCGCCTGAAAGGCCTGCTGCCCTTGTTCAATCGGCACCCGGAAATCCATCCCGCCCTGAATCACCAGGATAGGGGTGTTCCATTTGCTCACAAAATTGCTCGGCGAGAACTGCTGGTAGGTTTTGGCGAATTTGGGATCCCAGTACGGGCCGCCCAGATCCCAGTTGGCAAACCACATTTCCTCGGTGGTGCCATACCAGCTGCGCAGATCGAAAAGACCATTGTGGGCAATAAAGCTTTTGAAACGTCCTTCGTGCATGCCCGCCAGCATATACAC
>JAEVZP010000085.1 GCA_023392185.1 Bacteroidota bacterium | reverse complement strand
CGCTTTCGGTGGCCGGCATGTTTGCCGCCGGCTTTATCAACAACTTTTTCTCGGAGCTGATTGAAACCCATAAGGTCGGCGCGTTTTACTATCTGAGCATCGCCTTGTTATTGGTTTTAAATGAAAGAAGTAAAAGGGAAGCGGCCTCAGGGATTAACGCGAATCTCGCTTTATGAGTATTCATTTTCAATTGGTTATAGTTAAATAAAGGCCACAGAGGGCACAAAGAAGGTACGGAGGTCCACAAAGAACTGAAGGGTGTGTCTGTGGACCTCTGTGAACACCTCCGTGGTCTCTGTGGCCTTTATCATCTTAAAACAAGATGCACGTTAGGGATTAGGAGGAATTAGGTTTAGAGGCTAAAAATCTGAAAGCTTTGAGCCACGTCAGCAAGCAGAGAGATTGGGTTCGGCAGCAGCGGATAAAGCGGAACCACAGCTTTTTTCACATTATGGGTTTACCGCATTACCGCATTCTGTCCTAATTTTGCCTCCACTTTATAATCTTTTCCAAGAAACCGCACATTATGCAGGAATTTGGCACTAAAAATCCGCAGGCCCGCCTCGCTGACCTCGGGATAAATCCGTCAATTGCGCACTGGAACCTCTCCCCGGAAGAGCTGGTGCAGCAGACGCTGGAACTGGGACAGGGAACGCTGAACGACAGCGGCGCGCTGAGCGTAAATACCGGAAAATTCACCGGTCGCTCGCCCAAGGATAAGTTTACTGTGAAGGACGCGATCACTGAGAAAAGCGTGGATTGGGGCGATGTCAATATTCCTTTTTCCCCGGAAGCCTTCGACAAATTGTATGACAAGGTAGCGGCTCACCTCTCCCAGAAAGAAGTATGGGTGCGCGACGCATATGCCTGTGCCGATCCGCAATACCGCCTCAACGTGCGCGTGGTGAACGAAACCCCCTGGGCCAACCTGTTTTGCAACAACCTGTTTCTGCGCCCTACGCCCGAAGAGCTGCAAAACCAGCAACACGACTGGACGATCCTGCAAGCGCCTACTTTCCTCGCCGATCCGGCAGTAGACGGCACGCGTCAGGGCAACTTCACCATCGTAAACTTTACCCGTAAGGTGATCCTCATCGGCGGCTCGGCCTATACCGGTGAGATGAAAAAAGGCATCTTCGGCGTGCTGAATTTTGTGTTGCCGCACGACCATAAAGTGCTTTCCATGCACTGCTCGGCCAACGAAGGCAAAGACGGCGACGTCGCCCTGTTCTTCGGCCTTTCCGGCACCGGAAAAACCACCCTTTCTGCTGATCCGGAGCGCGCCCTGATCGGCGATGATGAGCACGGCTGGGCCGACGGCTCGGTGTTCAACTTTGAAGGCGGCTGCTATGCCAAAGTAATCGACCTGAGCCAGGAAAAAGAGCCGCAAATCTGGGAAGCCATTCAGCCCGGCACCATTCTGGAAAATATTGTCTTTAAGCAAGACTCTAAAGAAGTAGACTATGCCGACGGCTCCATCACCGAGAACACCCGCGCGGCCTATCCGATCGACTTTATCCCCAACGCCAAGGAGCCTTCCTATGGCGGCGACCCGAAAAATATTTTCTTCCTTACAGCCGATGCCTTTGGCATCCTGCCGCCGATCTCCCGCCTTTCCAAAGAGCAGGCGATGTATCAGTTTATGAGCGGCTACACGGCTAAAGTAGCCGGCACGGAAGTGGGCGTAACCGAGCCGCAACCCACCTTCTCGGCATGCTTTGGCCGCGTATTCCTGCCCCTGCACCCGGCCAAATATGCCGAGCTGCTGGGCCAGAAGCTGGAGCAGCATCCGGACGTGAAAGTATGGCTGATCAACACCGGCTGGACCGGCGGTGCCTACGGCACCGGCAAGCGCATGAGCCTGAAGCACACCCGCGCCATGATTACCGCTGCCATGAAAGGGGAGCTGGATAACGTGGAATACACGCCGCACGCCGTGTTTGGCTTTATGAAGCCGCAAAGCGTTCCGGGCGTTCCGAGCGAGGTGCTGAACCCGCGCGAAACCTGGACCGACAAAGACGAATACGACCGCAAAGCCACCGATCTGGCCAAGCTGTTTGTGAAAAACTTTGAGAAATACGCCGAAGGCACTTCTGAAGAAATCAAAAGCGCCGCGCCCAAAACCGAGATTCCGGTAGAAGCGTAAGGCTGTTGTTTTCCGGAAATTTCCGGAAAAAAGTAGCAGAAAAAGTCCGGGTAATCTTTGCCCGGACTTTTTCGTTTTTAAGAATAAAATGAGATTTTTGTTATTAATGGCGAAACCTAAAACACAAGCTATGAAAAAGCTTTCCCTAATTTCCGGGTTGGTTTTCGCGCTTCTCTTATACAATAGAGAAGCATTTGCTCAACAGCGAATGCAGCCGCAGGTAGCTATTTTGTATGCAATCAATAGCGCAAAGCCGTTGTGTGCGCCCTTCTTTGGTATTGAAGATGGTATTGTTATCAAAGGTTATGCTAACAATAAGATTACCCCTCAGCCCCCTAAAAACTTTACACCGGGCAGCCAGTATGGCTTCTATATGGAGTTCCAGGATGAAAATCCTAAAGGCGATTATCCGGTAAGTATGACCTGGGAACTCAGCATTTTTTACAATGGCGGTCAGTACGTTCTCAATCAACACAGTGGGTCTTATGGTGGCGTTGGCTTGTGGCAACCTGTTGTTGGGGCGGTACCTGCAAGCGGCTACCAATGGCTGCGCAATGAGGACGGAACCATACGCGGGCAGCTATTGGCAACCTGCACGGATAATGACGGAGCGGTGCACAAAGAAGCTTTTGATATTTCTGTAAATTACAAGCCCGACATTCCGGAAATTACCTATCAAAACATTAGTGACTTCGGCAGATGTGATAAGATGAAGATGAGCTATTATGCCAAAGGTGCAACAACTTATATGACATCATATCAAGAAAATATTCCGGGAGCCACAAGTCCAATGATACCAATGGACACTCCTGCGAATAATACAGTAGAGCTTGACCGGATGATGGAAACCATTAGTTACACCTTTCAAGTAACGGCTATTAATTCTTTTGGTTTTACAAAAGCAACCTATACCCGCCCCCGCTGTAAATACGGAATAAAGGTCTATCCCAATCCGGCTCTTGAAGCTACCATGTTGGAGATGATGGTTACAGACTTTCTCATTAAAAAAGTAGAGATTGTTAAGATAGACAACCCCGGTATTCACCGGGAATACCAGTTTGAAGGAAATGCTAACCAGGTAAAAATCACACTGGAAAATCTTCCGGTTGGCAACTACAGCGTACAAGTGGAAATCACCGAAGGCGAAGTAGATTACACCACGCTTCGGCATACCACAGACTGAAAAGCAAGACCCAAAAAATGCAGAAAATCCAGATAGCTTTTAAGCGGCGTGCCGCTGCACTCTAAACTTTTTCACATACACCTTTTGGCGCAATTGGTTTTAACCAAACGCCCGGCTTTTTCGAAAAAGCCGGGCGTTCTATCTTTAGGAAGTGAAAAACACCCTGCCTTTTCTCTGCTTATTGCTGGCATCCGGCTGTGGCTGCAAGGATATTTCCTGTCCGTCGGATTCTGTGGAGGTCTTTAAGAAATATGCACCTCCTTCCATCCTGGAGTACCACAGCGGCGCGACCTCAATAGACTTCAAAGCCAGTATGGCAATGGGGATAACGCCCGCGAGCGTGCCGGCCCGCAAAGCAAACGAAGGCTTTGTGCGCGTTTGCAAACCCACCCAAAACTGCTACGAAACGCTGAACTGGGAGGCCTATGCCATCAGCAACGCCGACCGCATTCGGTTAGAACTGGCGATGCAGGTTGTGACGCCGGCCTACGACCAGGCTACCGTGCTGTTTCCGCAGGGCACCGTTGAGGTAAATGAAGACAGCTATGCCTTTCGTTTCATCGGTTCCCTGGAATCGCCGCAGGCAGCGCGAACAACCGCTGATACCACCATCCGGAACCGGCTGTTTTCAACGGTCCTTCAGTTTGAAACCAGCCCTTCTAACACGGTGAGCCGGTTTTACCTGGGCGAGCGTGCCGGAATTATTGGCTATACACTCCGCAGAACAGGGGAAACTTTTTGGCGAACCGATCTTTAAAAAAAATGAAAAGAACTTTATCCCGGCCGATTTTAAAATGCAGAACTGCTCGCAGCACTTTTCTGTTGTTGGCGCTTGCTCTGGCAGCCTGTTCCGGACGCGAAACGGGCAGCACAAACAGCTATGACCAGGAGATGGTGCAACTGCGCGACCGCGAGCAAAAGCTGCTGCGGGCCAACGATTCGCTGATGACGCTGCTGGCTCAAACGCCGGTGCAACCTTCAGGAGGCAGCACCGGCGGGGGGTATCTGCTGGAAGGAGATGCCCTCCAAAGGGCCCGCATTCCGGTAACTTCAGAGGGTCTTGGTGCTTATCTGCAGGAAAAACATCCAGAGCTCATTGGCGCAGAAGGCGTTTTAGGCGGCACCATGCGTTTTGAAGAAGCGCTGCCCCTCGCTGGTCAGTATGTGTTTGCTTCCCTGAGTGACGGCCATATCATGGCCTATGCTTTGTATCGGTACGAAGTGGCCCGGGGTGGAAAAGTTACCTGGAAGCGGGTGTATGCTTCGCCACCGGATCAATAATCCGGGACTGTTCAACGCTCCGTTTCTGCCTTTTATATTCCCCTTCGAATGCGTCCACATCACCTTTACTTGTTGCTTTTGTTTTGGGCCTGTTCTGCCTTCGCGCCCCGGCCCCAAAACCGGCCCTTCAACTGCGGCTTCTACGCTTCGGACACGGCGGCGGTTTACGAGTACTACCAAAACACGCTTCAGTACATCCAAACCCAACCGGGCGAAAAAGTTGTCAGCATCGGGGCGATGAACGGCAATATGGAAGTGCAGCTGGCTTTTTTCCGCCCCGGCATTTCGTGGACGGTACAGGATATTGACGCCCGCTGCCTGAACGAAAGCGAAGTAGGCAGGGTAAAGGCTTACTACGAAACGCTGATGGACCGGAAAATAGATGGCAGCTTTGCTATTGTTCTCGGCACCGAAGACAGCACCCGGCTGGCCACCGCTGCCTACGACCGCGTCCTGCTCCTGAACACCTACCACGAGCTGGACCATAAAGAAACCATGCTGCGCGACATCCACCGGGTGTTGCGGCCCGGCGGACGACTGGTACTGATGGAACGCACTGCCGCAAAACCCGGCCGGAAGCGGAAGGATTGCGGACACCTGATGCCGGTAGAAAGCGTACTTTTAGGCGAATTGGAACAATCAGGTTTCCGGCTGGTGAGTAAACAAACACCGCCGAAGAAAGACGCACCGATGTTTTACACGCTGGAAGCCTTTGGGTGTTAAGAGCTTTCCTTTTCTATGAGTTTCCCTGCAAATTCCCGAATCACCTTCGCCAGTTTTTGAGGGATTTCTAAAGGGCTTACATGCCGCTT
The DNA here is from genome assembly GCA_023392185.1 of Bacteroidota bacterium. GTDB lineage: Bacteria > Bacteroidota > Bacteroidia > Chitinophagales > Chitinophagaceae > UBA1952. Next base: position 8,136 of record JAEVZP010000085.1, on the reverse strand, counting down.
TCCCCCGATTGCTACTAAGGTTGCGCCGGGCAATTGGTTGACCACTTTTTCGCGCAGCAGCTTTTGCGTAAACTTTTTATCCTGCCCGTCGCCCCGGATCGCCCCGGGCAGGAAACCGGGATCACATTTCCGGAAATATCTTCTTTGTTACCCTTTCCAGGCCATCCTTTTCAAACTTTTTCGGAGGCTTCCCGGGGAAATGGGAAGGCCATTTACCGCGCAAATATTTGTAGGCGCATCCTACATGCACTTCCAGAATCCTTAGGAAGCATCGCTGTAAAGAGGGATGACGATTCAATCACCGATGAACGCCTGTGTAAGGGCCGGTTTTCCGGTCCAGGATAGAATTTTGAAGAAATGGTTTTTCAAACATCCGATAAAACAGCGTGCATCCAAGCAAGGTAAAAGGCCCTATGAAGAGCGCTTGCAGGAAGAAGCTGAGCCAATAATGATCAGAAATGTGCATACCCCTTACAAAAGATCCTGTAAAGGCGATGATTGGATAGTGCATCAAATAGATAGAATAGCATATGTATCCGATAAAAGGCAGGGGACGGCGTGTGAACAGGTAATTCAGAGAGGCGCTTCTAAAGACCACGGCAAAGAAGAGCGCTGTTATAATGGGATAAAGGCCCCTGTTGACCAGTCTATGGAAGGCTGTTGGCACTCTTGTTTCCATCAACGGGAGCCTAAAGAGGATGAGGCATAACAAGAGCACGCCCGCCAAAAAGAGAAACCAGTTGCGTCGCTGCGCAATGGGTTGGGGCCGCAGACTCGATAAGAAAACGCCACTCAAAAAATAAGGAAGCCATTGGTAAACAGATTGAAACGGGGGTTGCCAGATCAGATTGCAGACCAGGGCGAGCAGCCAGAAAGTAGCCAGCAGGATGTTGCGTTTAACCGGCGCAATTCTCATCAGCGGCAGCAGGAGCAGGGGAGCCAATAAGTAAAATTGAATCTCTACCTCCAGGGACCAGACACCCATATTGAGACTGTCTAACCGCGCAGGAAAAACGATATTATGACAGTATAAAAGAGAAGTAAGGAGGTGTGGCCATTGCTCTTGAAACGCATCCACCATGCTGGAAGGTATCTTAATAAGCAGCAGTATAAAATTAATTATCAATGCAATGAGGTAAGGCGGTTCTATTCGGGTAAATCTTCTTTTAAAATAATTTTTCAGGACTGCTTTCCGGGAGGTTGCTTCTGCATATTTGTTTTGCAGACTTCTGAAAATAAGGAAACCGCTGATGACAAAGAACATGGACACGCCAAATCCACCGTTCAGCAGTACGGCTTCCAGAATGGAAAAAGGTGTCCCGTCCTTTCCCAAAACAAAGACCTTTTGTGCTTTGAAATAGCCATATAAGTGCAGTGCTACCACATACAGGATCGCAAATGCCCGGAGTCCATTTATCGCCGGAATCTGCTTATTATGTGATGTTACATCCGAAGGTCCCATAGACTTCGTGCTATCTGCTTTCCCAAAAAGCTTTTCCTAAGCCGGTGTTCTGATGAAAGCGCCTGCAAAGGAAAGAGATTTCACGCATTTGTTAAGGCTTTTACCCATATCCGGGTTGCCTTGGCAGCCCGTCCTCCAAAAGCTACAGGACCGGCGAAACGGAATAAGACCAGCAGTCCGTATTGGGAAAGATTGTTGGAGCCATCGCACCTATCGGGTGAATCTAAACAAAAGTATCCGGACGGAAAAAACGCTGCAAGGTTGGGCCTTTAGTGGCCCGCTACCGGCCAATCGAGGGCACTTTATCGGAAATGGAAGGTGCAGTCAGCAACTTTCCTTTGGCATCGTAAACGGTAGTTTTGCCGGTCTGGAGATTGTAAACCTCCGTGCGGTCCAGCTTCCCGGCCTTGTAGTAATCGTATTTCCGGTCTTTAGGCCCTTCGCAGGTTTTGGTCGTCAGCACGCCGTCGGTGTAGTTTTCCTTGCAGCGGTAGTCGCCTTTGGGGTAGTAGCGCCAGCTGGGTTTTCCGTTTTTGTCGTAGTAGGTACCGGAATCTTTCAGGTCGTCGGTTTCCCGTTCTTTTTTGCCGTTTTCGTAGTAGCCCACAAACGTTTTGGTGCGTTCATCCCTCACACTGACCAACTGCCCGCTTTTGTAGTAGTCTTTCCGGACGCTTTTATCAAAATCGGCTCCTTTTTTGAGATACCGGATTTCTTCCGCCTCTACTTTTCCGGAAGGGTATAATTCTCTCGTATGGTACACCGAATCTTTGAAAAAGCCTCTGGAGCGCAGTACGCCGTCTTTCCGGGTGCTGAACTGGGTGGCCATACCGTCTGTTACCAGGGCCTCTGCCACCGTGTTATTTCGCTTGTTTTCTATCGTTACCGGGCCGTCCACTTTTCCGTTGTCGCCTACTGTAAAAGTCTCGTAGAGGTAGGGCGTTTCAATCAGGTAAGCGCCTTTGGAGAGTTGCACGGCTTCGGTCTTCATTGCGTTTCTGTAAAAACGCACACGGTCTTCGCCCTGTAGCCTTCGGGCGCTGTCGGAGTCGACTTTCAGGTACATATTATAGTTCACGTACCGGTGCACGCGGATAGGCGCAAATTCAGACACCCGGCCTTGGTAGAGCGTGTGGTCGGGCGAAAGGCGGGTGGGTGTTTGGGCGTGTGCAGATGAGGCGGCTGCACAAAGAGTGAGCAAGGGAAAGGCGATTTTCATTTTCATAGCAAATGGTTATGGCGGGTGTTTCGATTAGTCAGCAATGTCTGTAGCCTCCTCCGTGGAGGTGTCTTCATTTGGGGTTTCTGCCGGTGCATTGCTGATGTGATACATACTGTATTCATCCACATCAGCCAGATACGGTAGATCGGAATTTAAGGAAAATTCATCTTTCGCCCGGCTCACCCGTTCCAGTTTAAGGCTTTCAAGCGAATACGACCGGCCGTCTTTCACAATAGGGTCGGGCAGGGTAAAAGTATGGGCCTCGTCAATCGCCTTTTTAGCTGCGGCAGAAAGCAGCAACAAATCGAACCGGTAATATTTGCCGCTGCTGACGCCATCGCTGGAAATGCGCGCGCGGTTGCCAAAAGAAGTTTCTACCTGAATGATGCGGTCGGCGGTCGCCCACTCGTAAGACCGGACATCAAAGCTGCGGTCCAGGTAATAGGCATGGGTAGGTTCGCCGTATTTTTTCCGGAAAGCAGCCAGAAGCTGCCGGATCTCTTGCGGGTCGGTGTACTCGGCTTCGGCGTAGTAGGCCACCGGCTTTTTGCGAAGGTCGGTCAGCGTGTAAAGCGTATGGAAGTAAGCGCCGTTCAATTGGGCGACGCTGTCCTGCTGTGGCGTTTTATAAAGAAATCCGGCTTCCTGGAGCGGCAGTTGTATACCCACTTCCTGCGCAAGATAGTCTTCGATCCGGTACCGGAAGATGCTGTCGGCCTGGGGATGCGCCGGGTCATACGGAACCTCCGAGTCTAACTCGTAGTCGTTTACAAAATGCTTCGAGTACAGCATTGGAACATCCTCGTCAAAAGCTGTTTTCCCCAAATCAAAAGCAGCGCCGTCTTCCAATACTTTGGGCTGGGGGGAAAATACGCCATCCCCCGGGCTGCATGAGGTGTTCAAAAGAGAAATCAAAAGAAGGGAAAAGAGTTTGTTCATGAAAGCCGGATTGGGAAAAGAAGGGGTTTACAAACTCTGTACCTTCCCGCACAATGCTGCTTCTAAAACCTGTTTTTCTGTGGCTAAAAGCCCATTCTGCCGGGCGAGACGCATTTTTCATCCGGGCGGCGTCTTTAGAGGATTAACCGCTCCCACCTGGCTTCCATCCCCACCGAACGGTTACCTTTGCGCAACTTTTTAAATGATTTCCATGAAGACCACGCCTTTCACCCAAAAGCACATCGATCTCGGCGCTAAAATGGCCGAATTTGCCGGCTACAACATGCCGATTTCCTATTCCGGCATCAACGACGAGCACCACACTGTGCGCAACAATGCCGGCGTGTTCGACGTCAGCCATATGGGCGAGTTCATTGTTTCCGGGCCCGGGGCGCTGGATCTTATTCAACGCATCACCAGCAACGACGCGTCTAAAATTGCTCCCGGCAAAGCGCAGTATTCCTGCTTCCCTAACAAAGAAGGCGGCATCATCGACGACCTGATTATTTATTGCCTCGAAGAGAACAACAAGTACATGCTGGTGGTGAACGCCTCCAACATCCAGAAAGACTGGGACTGGATTCAGGCGCACAACACCGAAGGTGTGGAAATAGAAGACATCTCCGACCGCACCGCGCTGCTGGCCGTGCAGGGCCCCAACGCCACCAGGATTTTGCAGGAACTGACCGATATCGACCTCGCCGGTATGAAGTACTATACCTTTGAAAAAGGCCGCTTTGCAGGCGTGGACAACGTGCTCATCAGTGCCACCGGCTACACGGGCTCGGGCGGGGTGGAAATTTATTTTGAAGATAAGGGAGACAATGCCGAGAAGATCTGGAGCGAAATCTTCCGCGTGGGCGCGCCTAAAGGGCTAAAGCCCATCGGCCTCGCCGCCCGCGACACCCTGCGCCTCGAGAAAGGGTTCTGCCTCTACGGCAACGATATCGACGATACCACATCCCCCTACGAAACCGGCCTCGGCTGGATCACCAAGTTCACCAAAGACTTTACGGCCCGCGAAGTGCTCGAAGCCCAGAAGGCCGCCGGCGCGCAGCGCAAGCTGGTGGGTATTGAAATGGTGGACAAAGGCATTCCGCGCCACGGTTATAAAATTCAGAACGCCGAAGGAACGGAAATCGGTTACATCACCAGCGGCACACAAAGCCCAACACTCGGCAAGGCGATCGGCATGGCAATTCTTCAAAAAGACGCTACCGCCGAAGGCACCGAAGTATTTGTGGTGGTGCGCGACAAGCCGCTGAAAGCCCAAGTGGTGAAAATGCCTTTCGTGAGCTAATATTTTGTAGCAAACCAGTGTAGAGACGCCCGAATCGGGCGTCTTTTTTTTGTTTAAGGCGCTTGCTGGCCTCGTCCGGTCCGGGTTTCTTTTCCCAACTTCTTTTTCAAGGGAAGAAGATGCCTGAGAGCTGTTTTATCCGGATTTGTGCGATCTACCTTCGTATTTGATATATATCGGGAAGATTGATTCGTACGGCGAATGAGGACGCTTGCTGTTGATCCCAGGACTTTTGATACAGAGATGTACTTTGCGGCATCAGAAAAGCAGGTCCAGGGCGCGTGCGCCGTTACTTAATGATTATGGCAAATAAGCTTTCTTTTGGCGTTCTGGTCTTTTGTTATCTGCTCATGACCGGGACTGCTTTCTTTTTTTATCCGAAATGGAAGCAGACCCGGACAGAGGCCACCATTAGCTGGGATGTATCGGGATATTATATGTATCTGCCAGCCTTGTTTATTTATAAGGATATAAAAAAATGTTCTTTTAAAGACGACGTCATCACCAGATATTACCCGACACCGGACTTTCATCAGGCTTTTATCCATAAAAGAACGGGCAATTATGTAATGAAATATGCAAGCGGGCAGGCGGTTACCATGTTGCCTTTTTTTCTGCTTGCACATACTTACTGCAAACTGAATCCCGCCTGCCCGGCCGATGGGTTTTCTGCTCCCTATCAGTTTGGGATCGGCGTTGGGATGTTGCTGTACGGCCTGCTGGGTCTTTATGTGCTCCGGAAAATATTGATCTGTTATTTTAAGGACACCACTGTGGCTGTTTTGCTTTTGTGTTACGTAGTCGGCACTAACTACCTGAACTACGCCGTCATCGACCAGGCAATGACGCATAGTGTATTGTTCACCATCTACTGCCTGATTATTTATTCCAGTATTCAGTTCTACTTAAAGCCTTCTTTTGCGCGGGCGTTTGCTATAGGGCTCCTGGTCGGGCTGGCAGCCTTAATCCGGCCCACTGACATCATTTCAGGTCTCATTCCTTTGCTCTGGAATATAGACACTTTAAAGGACATAAGCGCCCGGCTTCAGTTCCTGCGAAAGCACCTTTCCAGGTATATCCTTATGGGCAGCGCTGCGTTTGCCGTATTTTCCATCCAGATGATCTACTGGAAACTGATTGCCGGTGAATGGCTTGTTTACAGCTACGAAGAGCAGGGATTCAGCTGGCTGCATCCGCATATTGCTGATTACACTTGGAGCTATTGCTGTGGCTGGCTGCGCTACTGCCCGATGATGATATTACCTGCGTTGGGCCTGCTGTTGTACCTGTGGAAGGGTCCCAACCGGCTTGCGGTTGTAGGGTTTAGCATCCTTAATTTCTACATCGTTACCTCTTGGGACATCTGGGATTATGGGAGTACGGCAGGCAGGGCCATGGTACAGGCTTATCCCATACTGGCGTTTCCATTCTGTCTGTTGATCGGGCATATGGCAAGCAAAAGGGCAACCGGCATTGTGTTAGCAGTTCTGGTAGCATTCTGCAGCTACTTAAACATCTGGTGGACGTATCATGCGCACCTGGGAAATATCCAGACATTCGATTTATCCAAAGCATACTACTGGAAAGTAATCGGCACGTGGCAGGCGAAGGAAGGAGACAAAAAGCTGCTGGATAATCCGGATGCTTTTTACGGTACTCCGCAAAACGTGGTTCCGGTTTACTTCAATTCCTTTGATCAGGACACCTCCGTAAACAAAATTCAGGTGGGCGGAAACAACCTGCTTCATGTAAGCCGGGAGCTTTCCTATACCACCCCCTATACAGTTGCAAACAACGGCAGGTTCGGAAAGTGGGTCCGGGCGTCCGCAGATTTCCGTTGCGTCTTTAAAGAATGGGACGTTTGGAAACAATCGCAGTTTGTCATCCAGTTTAAGCAGGGCGATGAGGTGGTGCAGTCAAATATGATCCGGATTCAAAGGCATATTTCGGATGGGGAAACCAAAAATATCTATCTGGATGCTTTGGTGCCCGAGGCTAAATGGACACAGCTTTCTGTGTATGTATGGAACGCCGGCGGGGATAAGGATTTGTATATAGATAACTTGAGTGTGATTACTTTTGAGGAGTAAAAAGTGGAGCGGGCAGCGCGCGCCGGGGCTCGCATAACGTAGCCATAAGCCCGGGAATCGCTTCCGGCGGCATCGCTGTTCCAGAAGCTGGCCACCCTTGACAAAAGCCGGCATTTGCCGCTCCATTATGGTGTAATTTCGCGGCCAAATTCTTCCCCAACGTGCTCCCAAAATACAACCGCATCCTGCTGAAGCTTTCCGGAGAAAGCCTGATGGGCGACCGTACCTACGGCCTGGATCCCAAAATGCTGGAACTCTATGCCAATGAAATCAAGTCTGTTACCGATATCGGCGTTCAGGTCGCTGTCGTTATTGGCGGCGGCAATATCTACCGCGGTATGAACGAAGCCGAGACCGGCATCGAGCGCGCGCAGGGCGATTATATGGGCATGCTGGCCACTGTCATCAACGGCATGGCCCTGCAGGCAGCGCTCGAAAAAACCGGCGTTAAAACCCGTCTTCAGAGCGCCATTAAAATGGAGCAGGTCGCTGAGCCGTATATCCGCCGCCGCGCCATCCGCCACCTCGAAAAAGGACGCGTGGTCATCTTCGGCGCCGGCACCGGCAACCCGTATTTCACCACCGACACGGCCGGCTCGCTGCGCGCCATCGAAATCAACGCCGATGTGATTCTGAAGGGCACACGCGTGGATGGCATTTACACCGCCGATCCGGAAAAAGACCCGCTCGCCACCCGCTATGAAACGCTCAGCTTTGCGCAGGTAATCACCGGCAACCTGAAGGTGATGGACATGACCGCTTTTACCCTCTGCCAGGAAAACTGCCTGCCGATCATCGTTTTCGACATGCACCGCGCCGGAAACCTCCTCGATGTGGTGGCCGGAAAAAACATCGGTACGCTGGTCAACTAAAATCCTTAATCACCTTGTGTCTAAATCAGCAAAGCGCTCCCGACGGGAGCGCTTTGCTGATTTTTGCGATTGACTATTGCGTCCGGACAGTCGCTGCCTTCACCCGCAGCATGTGGACATAGTTGTCGGCTACTTTCACGGCCTGCTCGCCGGGATCGTGGATTTTTTGCACCTGCGAGAAGTCCATCTGATTGGGCGTGTCGAAAAGTTTCAGGATATCGGCTTCCAGATCAATGGTGGCCACCTTACCC
>JAEVZP010000248.1 GCA_023392185.1 Bacteroidota bacterium | reverse complement strand
GCCAGTGCCCGGAACGAAAGGGCTTCCCTGCCGGGAACGTAGCGCAGCAGGCGGTCGGCGAGCCGGTAGTACTGCCGGGCGGTGTCGGCGTTGTAGTCGTACCAGGCGTTCCCGGTGTAGAAAGCCGTTAATCCATACAGAAAAGGATTTTTACCAACCAGCCCTTTTGCCGTATCCAGATACGCGAAAGAAAGCAGGCTGTCGTAGTAAGAAGCGTCATCGGAAAGCAACAGATAGGCGCGGACCCGCTGACTGTCGGACGGAGCGGCGACTACGGTTTCACGCAGGCTATCAGTATAGCGCGCGGACTTGGTGGGCGCCTGGGCCCTTCCGGACGGCAGTGCCGAAACCGTACACCAAAAAAGAAGTCCGAAAATCCGCTGCATAGGAGCAAGGTAGAATAAGACCGCATCCGGCACCGGCGCTGACCGGAAAAATACCGGAAAACCAGTAGGTTAAATTACAGGAATCAGGGGATAGGAGGGGTTTTGAAAGCGTTGGAGTTTTGCAGAACCATTTTTTCTCCCACACCCTTTTTCATTCAACCATGAAAACCACACTCTTTTCCGTACGACTCCTCTCGGTAGCGCTCCTCTCCGCCGGGCTCTTCGCATCCTGCAAAAAAGACTCCAACAACCCTTCCCCAAACAACCCCGTGCCCGGCACCGGCAAAAACGTAAAACTGACCGTGCGGGTAACCGGCTACAACGACGCGGAAAGCGATTATATATCCTTTACAGTTGCCGGCGGCAAAGTGAACGCCAGCTCTACCACCTGGAAGGTAAATGGCGTAACCCGCGAAAACGAGGACGGAATCGGGATGGGCAAAGACGAACTCGGCGGCGGTCAGACGATTGTAATAGAGTCGATTAAACCGGTCGACATCGCTATAGCCGGTTACCAGTTCATTAATTTCGGCGCGCCTATGTCGATTTACTATAAAGCGGAGATAGACGGAAAAGTGGTGAACGAAGACAGCCAAACGCTGGGCGATGACAAACAAGCAGCCAAGCGGTACAGCTATTAAGTGCTTATCCGCCGTTTTTGAATCGGCCCCCTGCGATAGCGAAAGCCCTGACCGTTTAATGGTCAGGGCTTTTGGTTTAAGATAAAAATCGCTTCAGACCAGAACGGTGGCGATTCGCCTTCACTTTCCTAACGCATCGCTTCAAAGTTGGCCTTTACTTTTTGGAGGTGCGCCAGAAACTTCGGTACGCTTGGGTCGTAGCCGTAGCCCTCATTAATTAATTTTTTCTCCTCGCCGTCCACAAAAAAGTAGAACGGTTGCGAGTTGGCCCCAAACTTTTCGGCCTGAATCGCTTCGTTCATGTCGCCGATCGTGATAATATCGGAGCCGAGGATTTTGGAATAGCGCTGTTGGTCTTTCGGTGCTTCCATTTTATCATAATCACAATACAGCGAAGCGATCACGAAATCTTCCTTCAGCATCTTCATCACTTCCGGGTCGCTCCATACGGCGCTTTCCATTTTCCGGCAATTCACGCAGTTGATGCCGGTAAAATCCACCATAACCGGCTTGTCGAGCGCCTTGCCGGCAGCCAGTGCTTCGTCATAATCATAGAAAGAAGTGAGGCCGTATTTCTTCACCACTTCCGGCTCATAAATGCGCATTTCTTCCACCAGTTTCACCGGGCGAATGCCTCCCAGTGCAGCGTTTTCGGCGTGGTCCCCTGCCCCGCTGCCGCCACCGCCGGAAATAAAGTCCTGCGTGCCCATAGGCGGCAGGAACTGGCTGAGCCCTTTGAGCGGTGCGCCCCACAGGCCCGGCACCATATACACGGCGAAGGCGAAAGAAGCGATCGCCAGAAACAGTTTGGGCAATGAGACATACTCCTGACCATAGACGTTCTTCGCCGGCGCGTCGTCGTGGGAAAGTTTGAGTTTGCCGAGCAGGTAAATGCCCAGCAGGACGCTCAGTACAATCCAGATGCTGATAAACACCTCGCGGTCCAAAAGACGCCAGCCGCGGGCGAGGTCGGCGTTAGACAGGAATTTTAGGGCCAGCATCAGTTCAATAAAGCCGAGGAAAACCTTGACCTGATTGAGCCAGCCGCCGCCCGCCGCCAGCTTGTTGAGCGCGCTGGGGAAGATGGCAAACAAGGCAAAAGGCAGCGCCAGGCCCAATGAGAAGGCAAACATACCCAGGGAAGGCCCGAGGATACCGCCGCTACCGGCCAGTACGAGCAGCGGACCAATGATGGGGCCGGTGCACGAAAAAGACACAATCACCAGGGTGAGTGCCATGAAGAAGATGCCGCCAAAGGAAGAAGTATTGGCGCGGGCATCGGTGCGGTTGGTCCAGCTCGACGGCAGGGTGATTTCAAAAGCGCCGAGAAAGGAAATACCAAAGATGAGGAAGATAGCAAAAAAGAACAGATTGGCGATCCAGTTGGTCGACAGGTTGTTGAGTGCATTGGCTCCAAACAACACCGAGATCAGGATGCCCAGCAGCGTAAAGATGAGGATAATAGATCCGGAATACAGCAAGGCATTTTTGATGCCTTCCTGCCGGGTCTTGCTGCGCTTGGTGAAAAAGCTCACCGTAATGGGAATCATGGAATATACGCAGGGCGTGGTCACGGCCAGCAGACCACCACCGAAGGCTGCCAGAAAAAGCCAGAGCAGTCCTTTGCCGCCGCCGTTGTCGTCATCCGAAGTGCCGCCATTGTTTCCGGCCAGAGCAGTTGTGGTGCCGGCCGTATCCGAATCGGCCTTTCCGATGGCGGTATTTCCGGAATCCCCCACCTCTGTTTGGGGATCTGCTGCCGCAACGGTATCGGCGTCAGGAACAGGCAATAACACTGCATCGGGCTGTATGCCGGACGGCACGGTGGGCGGAACAACTGCTACCGGTTCATCCGTTTTTTTTTTTGACGTATCGGCTGCCTTTCCGGGAACTTCGAGCGAAAACTTCTTGCTTTTCGGCGGCAGACACATCTGATCGTCGCAGACCTGATAACCGTATTTACCGGTGAGGGTCATCGGGCCGGTGGCTTCAATGCTTTGGGTATAGATAACGGTTCCTTCAAAATAGGTTACGATACCATCTACTCCTTCCATGGGTCCGGTGTGTTTTTTGCCCGACTCCTTCACCCCGCCAATCAGCTTCAATCCCGGCTTTTTATCAAAGTCGAAAGACGGTGGTATCTGCATGCCGTCGCCGCCCGGATTGAGGCTCCAGATATGCCATTTGTCTTTTAGCTTCAGCTTAAAAAGCACATCATATTTACCATTCCCCTTGTCTTTGAGCTCATACGTCCAGGTGGTTGGGTCGGCAATCATTTGCGCCGTTGCAGAAAAAGAAGCCGCCACAAACAGGACAAAGAGCAGGAGATATCTACGCATAAATTTGAATAAGTCGCGTGCGCCGGAGGACGCAGTAAAAGATGGCAAAAAAAGATCAGAAACGGAAAATTCGCTGTTAATGCCGGTTTGCAGCGCCGTTAATATCCCGGAACGCAGCCGGATCCCGGAAAAAGAGCCCTGCGAACAGGATTTTTATTAACATGAATATTGTTTTAGGACGACAGGGGCCACAGAGATCACAGCGGTATTCACAGAGTGCTACAGAGAGGCCCGGCAGGTCTTTGTGGTCTCTGTGATCAGGATTTGGTTAGAACCAATTGAAAGCCAAATCTTATAAGGTGAGATGCACTTTTTTAGTTCCAGAGGCTCAGTGCGCTGAGGATCACCCGTCCGTCGATGTTGCCTAAGGCTTCGCTCGTAGCGCGCTCCGGGTGGGGCATCATGCCAAAAACGTTGCGGGCCGCATTGCAGATACCAGCGATATTTCCGGTAGCGCCGTTGGGGTTGGAGTCCAGATGCACCTCGCCGGCTTCATTGCAGTAGCGAAACAGAATCTGGTTGTTATCTTCCAGTTCTTTGAGCGTCTCGGCGCTGGCATGGTAGCGGCCTTCGCCGTGGGCCACCGGAATTTTGAGAATCCGGTCGCTGACTTTCATGCCGATAATGCTTTGCGTCTCACCGCTTTTGAGGTACACGTTTTTGCAGGCAAACTTCTGATGGTCGTTTTGCAGCAACACGCCCGGCAGCAGGCCGCTTTCACACAAAATCTGAAAACCGTTGCACACGCCAAGCACTTTTCCGCCTTCGTTGGCAAAGGCCACTACAGCTTCCATCATAGGTGAGAAGCGGGCCAGAGCGCCGCAGCGCAGGTAGTCGCCATAAGAAAAACCACCCGGCAGCACGATGCAGTCGCGCTCGGGGTCGAATGCCGACAAGTCCTTGTCTTTGTGCCAAAGCATCTGCACTTCTTGCTGCAGGTCGTCCTGCAGGGCATGCATCATATCGCGGTCGCAGTTGGAGCCGGGAAAGACAACGATTCCGAATTTCAAGGGAGTAGAAAGGGATTTAAAAAAGAAACTAAAGAAAAAACCTGCCGATAAAAGGAATCGCCAGAGCCGTCCAGAATGCAAAAATAGCAAACCGGCGCGGCTTCTCGGTTTCTAAAGCGGCGGAAGTCGCCAGTGCAAAGAAAGGACCCAGCAGAAGCCAGCTTTGCACCTGTGACAGAGACGTAAGCGTTGCCATCGCTACCGAGACGATCAGGCCGGTGATCAGCACGCCCCAGCTGCGGCGCACATAGATTACACTCCGGTTCATCTGCTGATTGAGCTGCCCTATTCCACTCAAAAGCAAAAGACCTCCGAGGGTGTAAATGGCGATTACGGCCGGGGTATTGCTTCCGGCACCGGGCGGCATCTGCACGTGTAGCAGCGGCCAGGCACGCAGGTGCGGAAGCGTATCAGTGAGAAACATCACACCGGCTATGAAGTAGAGCGGCGTCACCAGCCCGAGCAGCGCCGAGAAATATTCTCCTATATGAAAAGGCCGCAGCAGGACCAGCGCTGCCAGGAGAATGATTCCGGCAAACAGATAAGAAAATTGTACGAAAGACGCAGCACCGATCAGGAAGCCGGCATTAAAAATTTGCCGGCGGGGCTGCGTGGGCTTGCCGAATTGCAACATCGCATCAATCGCACCCAGCAAGAGGAAATTGCCCACCAGCGGCGGCGTTATGGCCCGGAAAGACGGAAAAAGCGCGGCGAAGAGGATCAAGCAGAAAGCCGGTGTAAAACTTGGCTTCGGCAAAAGCCGATGGCGCATCGCCAGACTGTTGACATAAAGTGCCTGCAAAAAAACAAGCGCCAGATACAGCACCTGCCAGCCCAGTGCACTATCTCCCAGAAGCGATTGGGCTCCACGGATAAAAAGATAGTACAGCGGCTGCGAAACTGGTGGCAGGGCCAGCGGAACAGCCACGCCGCCGACGCCGGTGACTAAAACCAGGATCAGCAGGGAAAGAACCGCATAAGGGGTATTGTTTCGAAAGAGATGGAGCACGCTTCTGAAAGAACGAAAGGTATGGGCGCAAAGGTGTTTTAAAAAGAGACCCTTGCAAAGCAAATCTTTTTGCGCAACAGGCAGGGCACAATCACCTCGCGCGCACTGATCTGTTTGGCCATGCGGGGCAACCAGTCGGGCGCAGTCTCGCCTTCCACATCAAAATTCCGGAATTGCTGCTGCCCGTCGTCTTCCATTTGCACCAGGGTAATACTGCTGCGCTGCCGGTTGAAGTTGTTGAACAGAAAGCCCAGATGGGCGCCGGTATTCACAAAGGCAAAAGACGAAAAAAGGCCGCCGTCTTCCTGCGAGTATTGTTCTTTCCGGATAAAGGACGGCCACTGCAAAGCGCCGGAAGCATCTACCGAAAGGGCCAGCACATCGTTAAAAACGTATTCGCGCACCTGCGCGCCGCCCATAAACGGACCATACATGCTGTAGTAACCCCAGCCGGGCGAGTAGCTGCTGCGGGTGGTTACATAGCTTTCTTCCGACACCGCCACAAAGCCGCCGTCCTTACGGATGACCAGTTGCCGGAGGTGTTGATTGGCAAAGGCATGGCGCAGGCTGCGCTCGCCGGTCATGGCGCGCAGCCGCTCGTCGAAAGGCACTGTGAGCTGCCGCAGGGCGTCGAAGGACCGGCCGTCAAAGCCGGCAAAAAGCAGCCCGTCCGGGTTGCCGTTTTTGCGGTTGGAATAAAAAGCGGCTACATATACGTTGCCGTCCTGTGGTGCCGTGCGGATAAAAGGTTCTTCCACAAAAGCATCAGCGACCGGCACGTTGAGGACTGTATAGTTTTTGACGGAATCGGCAAAGCGGAGCAGAAAAAGCTTGTCATACACGTCGCGCCGGCCGGTGGCCTGCCGCACGGGGATCACAAGATCGCGGTTATTGGTCAGTACCGGACGCACAGCCAGCAGGTTACCGTCCCTTTTAACCTTGCTGTTGATGCGACGGATAGCAGCCAGGTTGTTGTCCACAATAACAGCCTTCAGCTCCAGTTCGCGGGCGTCATCGACCAGCGTATAGGCGGCAAGGCTGTGCTTGTCATCCGATGCGATAAAGTTGTAGTATTCGTTGCCTGCCCCCAGAAATCCGGTGCGCTTTTGATCAAGTTTCAGCGGTCGGCGCAGCAAGAGGCCCCGGGCGTCGAGCACGGCACCATATAGAAAGAGATCGCGCCCCTGCTGGTATTGATACAACAGGGAGATGGAGTCGCCCGAGATCGAAAAATGAGTGTCATAGATTTTGGAAGGCAGAAAATCGAGGACAACAGTAGCCAGCAGTTGCATCGAATCATTCCAGGCATCCAGGAAGTAACCTTCGGCGTCGCCCCGAAACGTATAAATGCGACCGCCTGTTTTGCCAACTACGGCGATAGTACCGTCCTGGACATTAAAATCGCTAAAGGATGAATAAAACACCTGCTGCGCCCGGGCATTCGGAGTCTTCCCCAGCCACAAGGCAGCAAGCAATACAATTCGGAAAATAAGTTTCATCTGACGGCAAATTTACACTTCCTTCGGGGCCGGCTTTTGCGGGGGCAGGTCTGCGGCCTCGGTCAGGAACCGGGCATCGCCCCTGGATCGCGGCAGGTAGCAGGCTTCGCGCTGTCCAAACCACCGGTATCTTTTGCGCGCCACTATGTCATAGAGGGCGTTGCGCAGCTTGCGGGGCAGGAGCCACAATGGCGACAACAAATACCACGGTCCGCCAATAATAGCAGCAATGCGCAAAACGGCATCGGTGCGTACATATACTTTGTTGTTGTGCAGCAAAACAATACTATCGGGCACCGCACCGTAACGCGCCTTCAGCCGCCCCTGCACGGTAGCGCCAAACGACGACTGAAGCGGCGAGAACAGAAAGCGCTTTTTGCGGTCATGACGCAGGATACTGCGCACGACCCGCGCACAAAAATTGCAGTATCCGTCGTAAAGAATGGTGGGCTTTTTCACACTGCCTTCTTCCTTTCAAAAACTGCGCCGGGAGAGAAGGCTTTTCCCACCATTCCTGCCTTGCTTCCGGGAAGCAGGTCTCTGCAGGTTATTGACGGCGCAGGGAGTCGGCCAGCGGGCGCACTTCGATGCTCATGCGCCGGTCAAGGTCTTCATCGAACTGCTCCTGAAGAAGCATCGTATTTTCCTGTACGACAGAGTCTGCCCTCCTGTTCAGCTCCATATCCGTATAGTTTTTCTTTATTTTCTGACAACCGGCCAGACTTAAAAGGAGCAGGGCCGGTCCCAATCTGCTGCTGCGCATTCTGATTCCTGAAATGACAGGCAAAATTAGTCCTGCCAAAAGGTTACTTTTGAAATAAACTGTTATTAATAAATACGGTCTCATTCTTTCCCGTGAAAAAGATTTTGCTTCTTTGCCTCTTGTTGCCCGGTGCTTTGCGGTCCGGGGCGCTCTTTGCGCAGGGGGGCGCCGGAGGCGACGCACCCGGTGCACCGCAGCTCGTGGGTGCTGTGGTGGAAGGACGCGACACGATCCCAATGCTGTATCTGGGCGAAGTGGAAGTGTGGGCTAAGTTGCCCCGGCACCTTGCCCGCAAAAGAATCGAATGGAACCGGCTGAAGCAACGCGTATATAAGGTCTATCCGTATGCCGTGACGGCAGGCGAGTTGTTGCAAGGAGTAGATGAAAAACTGATGGCCATCGGAGACGATAAAAAAGCCCGCAAGGCCTATATCAAAGACCTCGAAGCACGGCTCAACAAGCGCTTTAAAGGTGAGCTAAGCGATTTCACAATTACCGAAGGTCAGATTCTGGTCAAGCTTATTGCCCGGCAGACCGGCCGCCCTTGTTTTCACATCATTAAAGAACTAAAAGGCGGTTTTAGCGCAGTCCTGTTTCAGTCGGTAGGGTTGCTTTTCAACAACAACCTTAAAAAAGAGTATGACCCGACGGGGCACGATCAGGATATTGAAAGCATCGTACAGGAAATGGAAGCCGGCAATTACTACCGCTATCAGTCGCAGCGCAGCGCCACAGCCGCTACCCTGCCGTAGCTTTGCAGCCTTGTTGTTATGAAGCTTCACATCCTGGCCATCCTCACCCACCCCGACGACGCGGAACTGGGCTGTGGCGGCACTCTCATCAAGCATGCCCGCATGGGCGAAAAAGTAGGTATTCTCGATCTGACCCGCGGTGAACTGGGCACACGGGGCACGCCGGAAACCCGACAAGCCGAGGCGTCCGCCGCTGCCCGGATTATGGGCCTGGCCGTGCGCGAAAATGCCGGCATCCGCGACGGTTTTTTCCGGAATGACGAAGCACATCAGCGCCTGCTGATCCGCTTTATCCGCCGTTGGCAACCCGATATCGTAATTACCAATGCGCCGGAAGACCGTCATCCTGACCACGGGCGCGGCGCGGCGCTCGTGAGCGACGCCGCTTTTCTTTCCGGCCTTTCCAAAATAGAGACGGAGTGGGAAGGACAGGCACAAAAGGCCTGGCGGCCGAAGCGTGTTTTCCACCTCATTCAGGACCGCGCACTCGAGCCCGATTTTATTGTGGATATCTCCGAAGAGCAGGAAACCAAGATGGAAGCGGTACGGGCCTATAAAACACAATTTCACGATCCGCAATCCGGCGAGCCGCAAACCTATATTGCCACGGCTTCTTTTCTGGAGGACATCATCAGTCGCGACCGCCTGCTGGGCAAGCGCATCGGCACGCGTGCCGGTGAAGGCTTTATCTCTAAAAACATTCCCGGCATCGCCTCGCTCAACGACCTGCTGCTGCCTGCAATCGCTTAAATTTCCGGAAATCGGGCCTTTTTTACCAGCGTTTTCTGAGAGCGCTACCCGAGGTCGTCGCTGCCAAAGCGGAATGGTAAAAGCTGACTGGCCTTTTCGATGATATACACCTCGCCTTCCATTCCAGACAAAATAAGCCGTATGGGATGCTGCGTGCGTTGCTCATATTCGGAGATATACTGCCGGCACATGCCGCAGGGAGAAATCGGATGGTTGCCCGCCGCCGGGTTAGACTGGTTGAAATAGGATACTGCCATGACGGCAACCGGAATGCCGGTATGCTCCATAGCCGCTACCGACAACAGCACCCGCTCGGCACAGATGCCCACCGGATAAGCGGCGTTCTCCTGATTGGTGCCGTAGAGGATTGTGCCGTTTTGCAACAGCGCGGCAGCACCTACAAAAAACCGGGAATACGGCGCATAGGCCTTGCGGGTAATCTCGCGGGCTTTGTGGAGCAGATCGCGGTCGGCAGCGGTGAGCGTCTGCGCGTCGGCATGCCGCTCATAACTAAATTTATAGTTTTTAACAGACATTTTTCGATAGCATTAAATTCAGGGGCGATGCACAGGCCATTGTATTTAGTTGCGAAGCAGTCGTTCGGTATAAACAGCGCCGTCTGGGGTTTGAAGCTGTAGCAGATAAACCCCCGAGGACAGATTATGTGCCGGAATTTCTGTGGCATTCTGCAGCGCTCCGCTCCGGAGTATTTTTCCCGAAATATCGAGCAGTTGCCAGGCGCCGCTTTCAATACCCGAAAGACGCCAGACCGTATAGGTGGGATTGGGCGCAATCCGGAAAGCGCTTTGGGAAAGGCCCGAAACCGAAAGCGAACCGTCGCGCACCACGCCATTTGTTTTGTGCGGAATCCAATCGTTGGGATCGATGACAACCGATGTAACCGGTTTGTTCCAGCTTACGGCCACCGTTTCTGAGGCGCTTTGCATCCCGATTTTAAAAGTGGTATCGCCCTGGATTCCGGAAAGTTTCACTTCTACCGGCAGGTGAAAAGCGCTTACCGATTGCGGGGCAGCGCCTTGCTGCATCAGATTGATGAACACCTGTCCGTTCTGCGCATTCCAGCGCGCGCTGTACACCGGATATCCTTCCCCATAAATCCATTCGTTGAAGAAAGTATCCAGATTGCGGGTATAGAAAGGCTGCACGGTAATTTTGAAATCCTCCACCGTTGCCGCGCCAAAGGCAAAGCGTTGCAGATAAGTACGCAGAGAAGCAAAAAAAACGCTGTCGGAAGGCGCCAGGTAGCGCAACAGATGCACCACCGAAGCGCCTTTGTTATAGGTGAGCCGGCTATCGAAAATGCGACTGTCATCTGTGGTATCATCCACATACACCGATCCACCGGGTAAGCTCGTCACACCGTCGATCGGGTTGTAATGTTTCTCGTTCATATCGGCCTGGGCCCGGTTGCGTCCATAGAAGCGCTCGTAAAACAGATACTCGCTATAAGAAGCAAAACCTTCATTGACCCAGATGTCGCGCCAGGAAGCACAGGTCACATAATCGCCCCACCACTGATGAGCCAGCTCATGGTGCCGGACGGTTCCGGAAAAATAGCCGATTGTAGTCATGGTTTGATGCTCCATCCCCCCGCTGAGGGGCGCCATACAATGTCCATATTTTTCTTTCCAGAACGGATAGCGCCCGAAAAGTCCGGAATAAAAACTCATTTCCGCACCTACGCTATCGATCTGGCTTTTAAAGAAAGGCAGGGTGCGACCGTTGTCATAGATATAATTCTGGATGTGTACCGAATCATTGCTTCCCGGAAAATGGCTGTAAAACGAGTAGTCCACATAATTGGCCACCGATGCAGAAATAAGGTAATGATCAATCGGATAACGGGTTTCCCACTCGAAACGCTTGCGGCCTCCGGCGAGCGTCGTGATGTTTTTCAATACGCCATTGCTCCCGGCCTTCAGGCTGTCGGGAACCGTAATCCAGATGTCGGCCGAGTCAATTTTATCCGTCAGGCTTTGTTTGCAGGGCCACCAGTCTTTTGCACCATAGGGTTCGGAAAGCGTATAAGTAACGCGGTTACCCCAGGAGGGCGACCGTTCGTTGTAAATACCGATAGAAACGTTGGGATTAGACGCAACGGGCGTGCCGCGATACCAGACCTGCGCCGTGAAGGATGCGCCGGCGGCGACAGCCGTGGGAAGTGCCACCGTCCGGATAATGCCGGACGTAGTTACCGGCCGGGCCACGCCGTTCACCTTTACAGAATCGATGATCAGGTGGTTGGCCAGTTCAAAAACATACTGACTGAGAGACACCCGCGCCACCGCCTGCGTAGTTACATTTCCGGAAACAGCAATATTGGTATTGTTGAGCGCGATGTCAAGCTTGACGTATTTCACATCATAATCGTCTTCGGCCGGCGAGGCCACTGCTGTTTTAGCGTGGTTGCGGAACTGCTGTCGCCGGGATTGTGCGCAGGAATGAGAGGTGTGGTCCTGGGCAGAAGCGGCGAGTGGGATACAGGACAGGGTGGCAAGGAGAAGCCGTATTTTCATAAAAAGTTTCCTAAAGATACGGGCAGTTGTGAAGTCCCGCAGCATAGGTCGCAAAACAAGAAACGGTTCGGATCGGGCCATTCCCGGTAGTTTTTAATTCGTTGAATAAAGGCGTACCTTCGCGGCCTCAAATCACCCTTTTAAAAAACCTCTGCGTAGCTTCATGAGCACTGTAAAAGTTGCCATTAATGGGTTTGGCCGGATTGGCCGCCTCGTCTTCCGGAAAATTCATAATATGGAAGGCATTGAAGTGGTTGCCATCAACGACCTCACCAAACCGAATGTTCTCGCCCACCTGCTGAAGTATGACACGGCGCAGGGCCGCTTCCACGAAGAGGTAACCCACGGCGATGATAACATTGCTGTAAACGGAAAGGAAATCAAAATCTACGCCCAGAAAGACCCGGCGCAGATCCCCTGGGGCCAGCACGATGTAGATGTCGTGCTGGAGTGCACCGGCTTTTTTGCCGATAAAGAAAAAGCCGAGGCACACCTGACTGCCGGTGCCAAGCGCGTGGTGATCTCTGCCCCGGCTACCGGCGACCTGAAAACGGTTGTATTCAATGTAAACCACGACATCCTCGACGGTTCTGAAAAAGTCATTTCCTGCGCTTCCTGCACCACCAACTGCCTCGCTCCGATGGCAAAGGTGCTGCATGACAACTATGAAATTAAGACCGGTCTGATGACCACGGTGCACGCCTACACCAACGATCAGAATACCCTTGATGCTCCGCATCCGAAAGGCGACCTGCGCCGTGCCCGTGCCGCTGCCGAAAACATTGTTCCCAACTCTACCGGTGCCGCCAAAGCCATTGGTCTGGTGCTGCCGGATCTCAAAGGCAAGCTCGACGGCGGCGCCCAGCGCGTACCGACCGTTACCGGTTCGCTGACCGAACTGAACGTAATCCTCGGCAAGAAAACCACCGCCGAAGAAATCAACGCGGCCATGAAGGCGGCTGCCAACGAATCATTTGGCTACAACGAAGATGAAATCGTTTCCTCCGACGTTATTGGTACGTCCTACGGCTCTCTGTTTGACGCGACTCAAACCAAGGTGATTACCGTAGGCGATGCTCAACTGGTAAAAACCGTGAGCTGGTACGACAACGAGATGAGCTACGTGAGCCAGCTGGTGCGCACGGTAGATTATTTTGCGAAGCTGATGAACAAATAATCTGTCGATCCCTTCTGCTATAAGCGGCCTGTTTCTTCGGAAACAGGCCGCTTTTTTCGTCTGGTTCAGAATGTAAGGGCTAATCGTTGTCGTGCTTATGTAAAGACCACCTTCTCTATCAGCAACTGCGTATCGCCCATAAGGATGATAAAATTTTTTATCGTTCAAAAAAGCGATTTTAAGTTTTATCGTCTCTATATCCGATATTTGAAGGATGATTGGAATCATTAAAGCCGATATTGTTCATTCCAGGCGCGTTTTACAACCGGCACTCTGGTTGGTGCCTTTGAAAAAATGGCTTGCTAAAAACATAGGTACTTCGCCGCAGTCATGGGAAATCACCTGGGGCGACTTTATTCAACTGGAAATCAGCGAGCCACAAAAAAGTATTGGGTACGCGGTCGCTTTAAAGGCCTTTTTAAAACAATTGCAGCTTCCCCATGAAGGTGGCAGCAAAGGGCTGGATGTCCGCATCAGTGTGGGCGTAGGGGAAAAAACCTACACGGCATCGCGGATTTCAGAAAGCAACGGGCCCGCCTTTATCTACGCAGGGGAAGCCTTTGAAAGCCTGCAAGCCAGCCGGCGGCGGCTGGTCTTTAAAAGTGGCTGGGAAGCGTTGGACACCGATCTGAACCTGGCGCTGACGCTCGCTTCCGTTTTTATGGATGGATGGACGGCGGCTTCCGCAGAGTTGGTAGTGGCCGTCCTGGAGTCGCCCGGTGTGCGCCAGGAAGATCTGGGCCACTTGCTGGGCATCAGGCAAAATTCCGTGAGCGGACGCTGGCAGCGGGCACACTTAAGTGAACTACTGCTGCTCCTCGACTACGCAGAACGAAAATTAAAAGCCCATCTGCCATGACCGACCTCATAGCCCGCTTACTGCTGGCTCATTTGCTGGGCGATTTTGTTTTTCAACCGGCCCGCTGGGTGCAACGTAAAGAAAGTCGCAAAAGAAAGACCCCTTTGCTTTACCTGCACGCCACGCTGCACGGCTTGCTCACACTGCTGTTCACATTCCCGGTTGCTCCCTGGCATACCGGGTTGTGGGTGGCCGGCATTCACCTGCTGATTGACCTGTTGAAGATCTATCGGCAAAAACCGGCTACCAAAACCAGTTGGTTTCTGGCCGACCAAGGGCTTCATCTGTCTTCGCTGCTGCTGATTGCTGTATGTATACAACAGCCCTCACCTGCCCGGTTGGCAGCCTGGTTTCAGCCCCCCTTCTGGATGATAGCAGCCGGGTTGGTAGCAGTAACAGCCGGGGCTGGCATCACGATTCAGGTCTTGCTTCAAAGGTGGACCGCCGCCCTCGGAAAAACGCCGGACGCTTCTTTGAGCCAGGCCGGAAAGTATATTGGCATGCTGGAGCGGCTGATGGCTTTTATTTTTATTCTTACGGCGCACTGGGAAGCCGTTGGCTTTCTGATTGCCGCTAAATCCATTTTCCGTTTTGGCGACCTGCAGGCTAAAAAAGACATTAAACTAACCGAGTACATTCTCATTGGCAGCCTGTTGAGTTTTGGCTTTGCGGTTGTGGCCGGGGTGCTGGTCAAAAGTCAATTACCTTGATACCTCCGTTTGCGGCAGGCGCTTTGGGGCCCGGAAACAAGCATTTTTTCCGGAACCGGCATGCGTGTAGAGAGGAGGCATGCCTCCTCTCTACAAACCATAGCGCTTTGGCTTACCGCACTTCCCCCCCACCCGGCACCTCGCTCACCGGCGCTACAAACACCAGTTTTCCGCCCGCGTCTTCGGCCATCAGGATCATCCCCTGGCTTTCGATGCCCCGCATTTTGCGCGGTGCGAGGTTGGCCACCACAGTCACCATTTTCCCCACGATCTCTTCCGGCGAAAAATGCTCGGCAATTCCGGAAACGATGGTGCGCGGCGCGGCTTCTCCCATATCCACAGAGAGCTTCAACAGCTTGTCGGCCTTGGCTACTTTCTCGGCTTCGAGGATTTTTCCGGCACGCAGATCAATCTTCACAAAATCATCAAATGTAATTTCGGCTTTGGCAGGCGCAGCGGCGGGTGCCTGAGCAGGTTCTGCTGCGGCAGGCTGTGAAGCGGCAGCGGCGGCCTCGGCGGCAGCGCTTTCTAATTTTTGCATTTGGCGGGTAATTTCTTCGGTTTCTATTTTCCGGAAAAGCAACTGCGGTTCCGGAAGCGGGTAGTTGATTTTTAAGAGGTCCATGCGGCCGCCGTTTTCCCAGTCCAGCATCCGCTCCACCACTTTGAATTGCTTCAACAATTTCCGGGAAGTGAACGGCAGAAACGGGTTGGCGAAGATGGCCAGGTTGGCGCTCAGTTGCAGACACACGTGCAGGCAGTTGTCAATCGCTTTCTGGTTTTGGGCCTGCATTTCAGGCGTTTTGGAAAGGCTCCACGGTGCTTTGTCCTGCAAATACTTGTTGCCGGTGCGCGCCAGGTTCATCAGCGCGGCCAGCCCTTCCCGGAAACGATACTCACTGATGGCGGTTTCAATCTGAGCTTTGGCTTCCTGAATGGCCTCAAACACGCCCCGGTCGGCGTCGTCCAGAATATCGCCGTGGATCGGTGCGACGCGGCCCCGGCACAACTTGTGGGTGAGCACCATGGTGCGGTTTACAAAGTTGCCGAAAATAGCGACCAGCTCGCTGTTGACCCGGTCGCCGAAATCCTTCCAGGTAAAATCGTTATCCTTGGTTTCCGGAGCGTTGGCGCAGAGCACGTAGCGCAGCGCATCCTGCATATCCGGAAAATCGCGCAGGTATTCATCCACCCAAACCGCCCAGTTGCGGGACGTGCTCACCTTCTGCCCTTCGATATTGAGAAACTCGTTAGCGGGCACGCTTTCCGGAAGCACAAAATCACCGTGCGCGTGGAGCATGGAAGGGAAGATGATGCAGTGAAACACAATATTGTCTTTCCCAATAAAATGCACCAGTTTGGTGTCTTCTTTTTTCCAGTAATCCTCCCAGCTATCGGGCAAAAGTTCTTTGGTGGCGGAGATATAACCAATCGGCGCGTCGAACCACACATACAGCACTTTTCCCCCGGCGCCGGGCAGGGGCACCGGCACGCCCCAGGTGCTGTCGCGGGTCATGGCGCGGGGGTGCAATCCAGCGTCGATCCAGCTTTTGCACTGTCCGTACACATTGGGTTTCCAATCCTCTTTTTTGCCTTCAATAAGCCAGCGTTTGAGCCACGGCTCGTATTCGTTGAGGGGAAAATACCAGTGTTTGGTAAGCTTCTTGACCGGTGTGGCGCTGCTCAGGGCGCTGCGCGTATCAATGAGTTGCTCGGGCGAAAGCGAAGAGCCGCATTTCTCGCACTGGTCGCCGTAAGCGTTGGAGTTTTCACATACCGGGCAGGTGCCCACAATATAGCGGTCGGCCAGAAATACGTCCTTCTCCGGGTCATAGTACTGCTCGCTTTCCCTTTCTTCAAAAAGGCCTTTTTCATAGAGATTCCGGAAAAAGTCCTGCGAGGTTTCGCGGTGCGTGTCAGACGAGGTGCGGGAATAGATATCGAAGGAAATGCCCATTCCGGCAAAGCTTTCGCCGATAATCCTGTGGTAACGATCTACGATTTGCTGCGGTGTCACGCCTTCTTTCATCGCCCGAATGGTGATAGGCACGCCGTGTTCGTCGGAGCCGCAGATGAATTTCACGTCTTTCTTCTGCGCCCGCAAAAAGCGCACGTAAATATCAGCGGGCAGGTAGCAGCCGGCGAGGTGGCCGATGTGAACAGGGCCATTGGCGTAAGGGAGAGCAGCGGTGACGAGCGTGCGCTTAAAATTCATGGCGCGAAAATAGCGCTTGGACGCACTTTGTGTAGTTGGAGCCTTCGGCGTTGGATGATGTTGGAAGCCCTTTGGGCGTTGGAGCGCTTCGCGCGTTGGAAATCAATTCCTCCTTTCGTCAGATCTTGCGCTGCTTTAAGAAATTAAAACGGCGTTAGCCTCCAACCTTACATCACCCCGCCCCAGCGGGCCTGGTATTCACGCAGCAGTTGCTCTTGTGTCAGATCAAAATGAATGGGAACAACGGAGGCGTAGTTCTGTTCCAGCGCTTCCACATCGGTATCGGCAGTTTCACCCATGGTCTCGAAGCGGCCGGTCATCCAGAAATAATCGCGGCCTCGTGGATCTTTCCGGTGGTCAAAGTCTTCAACCCAGCGGCCGAGTGCCATGCGGCAGAGCTTGATGCCTTTAAAATCGGCCGTGCTGCACTTGGGAATGTTGACGTTGAGCAACGTATGGGGAGCAGCCCCTTCTTCGAGCATGCGCTTCACAATGCGATGCGCAATCTCGCCGGCAAGCGTAAAATCGGCCCCCCAGCTATAATCCAACAGGGAAAAACCAACCGACGGAATGCCTTCGATAGCGGCCTCCATAGCAGCACTCATCGTTCCGGAATACAGGACGTTGATACTGTGGTTGGCACCGTGGTTGATGCCCGAAACGCAGAAATCAGGTCGATGACCGAGGATTTTATCGCGCGCCAGCTTCACGCAGTCCACCGGTGTACCGGTGCTTTGCCAGGCTTCCACGCCGTCAAAAAGATCGTCTACTTTATCGAGCCGCAGGGGTTTGCCGATGGTCACGGCGTGGCCCATGCCGCTTTGCGGCGCATCGGGGGCTACCACGATAATTTTACCCAGGCCGCGTACCGCATCGACCAGCTCGCGAATGCCGGGCGCGGTAATGCCGTCATCGTTGGTTACCAGAATCGTGGGTTGTTTCTTGTGTGTTGTCATAACTGTGCAGGTACCGGTTCCCTAAAACGATTCCAGAGCAGAACCGGCCTGTAAAGATGGCACTTTTAAAACTGCTGTTTTACCGGGAGGGGTTTGGCAGGAAACTATGGATTTCCGGAAGACAGCCGGATTTCCGGAAATGCGGTTTGCCGGGAGACGTCCGGGTTGGGGGCCCCTTCAGGGAACAGGGGTGATCTAAAAATCCCGCTTTTGAATCAGTCTTCGGCCCAGGAAATAATACACCGCAATCCACAGACAGCTTACCAAAAGATAAGCCCAGGCACTGAAAACCGGCCCGTTGAATAGCATCCCGCCAACAAACTTGACGATCGGAAACGGCAGCAGTTCGTCAGCAGCTTGCAGGGGCATAAAATTCCCCACCGGATAGGGACTTTTCCAGTTGACAATCCCTTTTATCATATTTTCCAGGATAAAAGAATACAGCAAAAACAACCCAATAGATAGCCCGCTGCGGCGGATCCAGAAGGCAATCAGGGCAGCAAAACCAATGTAATTGAGCGCATATACGAAGAAGAAGAAAAGCTTTTCCCAGCCGCTTTCCATCCCGGAAACGCCGCCTACCAGCAGGCCCGCTATCAGGCCCAGCAGCATTACATACAGGGTCGCCAGGGCGCTGCCCGCCAGCGCCAGCGCTACCTTTCCATGAAAGAAATCCAGCCGCGACCAGCCATCAATGACATTTTGCCGGTGGGTGCGAAACGAATATTCGTTGGACACCAGAATAATCATCAGGATGCACAGAAAATACACAAAGAGGCCGCCCCAAAAGCCCAGATTCTCCCAAACGGCCGGGAAGGAATAGGCCGTGGAAAGAAAATTGACCGAGCCGGCTCCAACGCTGATAAAGCTGTTGTAAACACCCCAGTTCCAAAGCGGCAACAGAACCAAAAACAGCCCGGCCAGAATACGGAAGGTGCGGTATTTCTTTATTTTGAGCCACTCGATGGCCAGTAAATCTTTCATAAAAAGGCAGAAAAAGGCGTTTACATTAGCCGCCGGTCAGTTCCATAAACCGGTTTTCGAGGCTTTGGGTTTTCCGAACCAGATGCGACAAAAAGAGGCCGTTTTCAGCGCAAAGCCGGTTGATGCTTTGCGCATTGTGCGAAGCGTCGGTGAGCGCCAGTTTCACCAACCTGCCATCTATTCGGAGATGGTCGATGCCGGAAATGTTTTGCAGGAGCGCCAGTACTTTTTCCGGAAAATCGGCTCCCAGTTCCAGCTCATCGCCTTTGCGTAACACCTCGCTGACCGCGCCGGAAACCAGAAGGATTCCTTGCTTCAGAATGGCCACGTGAGAACACACTTTCTCCACTTCGTCGAGCAGGTGTGAAGCCATCAGGATCGTATATCCCTGCCGGGAAAGTTCCCGGATCAGTTCCCGGATTTCGGCAATGCCTGCCGGATCGAGGCCGTTGGTGGGTTCGTCGAGCACCACTACTTCCGGGCTGCCGAGCAAAGCATTGGCAATGGCCAGCCGCTGCTTCATACCAAGACTAAAGGTTTGAAACGGGCTATGGCGGCGCTCATACAGGCCGGTAAGGCGCAAGACACGCTCGCGGTCCTCCAGCCCCCGGCCCTTGATGCGGGCATTGACGGCCAGGTTGTCCCAGGCGGAGAGATAGTGGTAGAAATTGGGTGTTTCCAGCAGGGCACCCATGCGCTTGCGGGCTTCGGCACCCGGGGTTCCACCCAGCCATTCATAAGTACCGCCGTCGGCCGTCAGGGTGTCGAGCACGATGCCGAGGAGCGTTGTTTTGCCGCTGCCATTGGGGCCCAGCACGCCAAAGACGCTGCCGCGCGGCACCTCAAAACTCACGTCCGAGAGGGCCCGGATAGGACCATAGGACTTTGTAATGCCGGAAAGGCGCAGCACAGTTTGCACAATCAGGAATGGTTTTAGGAACAAATGTAGCGGCCAAAGCGTTTTTCGTTTTGTTTCATAAAATCCCGGTTCACGCAGACCGCATCTGTTCAAGCCCTGAAAACAATTTACCACCTCCACAGCGCGCATTTTTGAAGCCTGTACCGGTGTCTATCAGCGCCGCATTTGGTGGCAACCGTCAACCCGGTATGCGCTGACCGATAAATGATTCAGCAGGCTTCTTCCAGGCGTTTCTGGTAATGTTGTAAGCCATTGAAGCGCTGTTCTTGCCCTGGACGCACACCCGCTCTGCTAAATGTGTCATGATAATGACGGGGCCGTGCCCAATCTTTGTATTCTGTAGCGTCCCCACTATCTTTCCAAACCCCAACCAAGGCTTTTATTTCCGGAAATTGCGACCGGCTTCCCGGAAATCAAGAAGCTTTTCCTACCCCTGTCCAAAGATGTTTTCCAAAGAAGAAACGGCTGCCGGCATCAGTGCATTCTGGACGGCTTTTGGCCGCTATATGCAACCGGTGCCGGGCGCCGATGGCGCGCCGCGCAAATGGCTGAATTACGAAACCGGTGTGCCCGGACTGTATCTACGGGTGTTTCTGCAAAAGAGAATCGCATATGCAGGCATTGAAATTGCCGACACTGACAGCGAATCCGGTGCGCGGCTGGTGGACACGCTCGTCGAGACCCTCCCCTTGCTGCGCCGCGCGACCGGTTCGGAATGGGACTGGATTTCGGTAGCATCCCGGCCGCGGCAGAGCCTGTTCTGGGGCACCGCACTGCAGGGAAAAAACCCGGTACTACAAAGTCACTGGCCGGAAATCATTGCTTTTTTTAAAGAAGCCCTTGTGGCTATGGACCATTACTGGACGAACGCCGGACCAGCTTTCGAATAGGCAGCCATTCCGGAAATAACGGCTTTTTTCCGGAAATCCTTTCGTCTCAACCCGCCAAAGCCGCCTTGAAAACAAGGCGGCTTTTGGGGAAGGAAGCCAGCGATAAATGACGGATCAGGCCATGGAGTTATCTACTTTGCTTTCCGATTGATTGCGGTATTGGTCGTACTGATCTTTCAGTTTTGAGCCGAGGCCTTGCGCTTTTTTCGCAGCCGTCTGGCGAACTTCATTGCCTTTCTTGGTATTGAAGAGATAGTAAGCAGCACCTGCTGCAGCGAGAGCGAGCCATTTTTTGTTCATGGTATGAATATGGTTTAGGATGATGAGCCTCAAAACATTCGTGCCAACACTGGAGAATGCTGTTGCAGGTCGTTCTGAAAACATCGTTTGCAAAAAGCGATTTATTGAAATATTTTAGCGACTGAATTCAGACTTGTGTGTTTGAAAAAGCTGCTGTTTTTTTTACTCTTGCTGACTGTCGTGCCGGTGAGCAGGCTTTGTGCACAGCACACGGCCCTGCTTCGTTATATGGATAGTATATCTACTACTGACTATGACCGCACCCAGGTTCTTTGCGACAGTTTGCTGCAACAACCCCATAGCCCTAAAGAAAAAGGCATCCTGTACCGGCTGCGGGGCCGCGCGTTGTATTTCGGCGGCAACTACGATGCTGCAGCCCAGGACTATGCAAAATCTGTGGAGGCGCTGTCACCCGAAGCGCTGATGCAGGAAAGAGGCATTACGTTTCTGGAGCAGGCGCGGCTGAACCGGAAAATCAAGATGTACGACGAAGCGATTGCTATTTACAGGCGCGCCGAAAACCTTTTTGAGGCTCAAAACGACTCAGCTAATCTGGCTACGGCCTGGAACGAGTGGGGCGTAGTGTATGAGCTTCAGGAAGATTACCGGAAAGCGATCGAACTGTATCAGAAATCGCTTGCCTTTAGAGAGAAGACGAACGACACGCTGGGCATCGCCTATGCCCATAGTTTTATTGCAACGAGTGAAATGGGGCGCCGGAACTTCCGGCAAGCCGAGCGCCACAGCCGTTATGCCATGAAGCTTTTCGAACAGCACGGCGATCCGTTTCATATTGCCGTTCACAGTGTCGATTTAGGCAGTCTGTATCAGGATTTAAAAAATTTCTCCCAAGCCGTTTTTTTCTATAAAAAATGCGACAGCCTGGCTGCTTTGTGGGATTATAAAGACCTGAGGGCAGAGACGTTCAAACGGCTGGCAGCGCTTTATAAAATGCAGGGGGTTTATGATTCTGCATTTGTTTATCAGGAAAAATACGGGCTGCTTCGCGACAGCCTTTTTACCGATAAATCTCAAAAGACCATCGCCGAACTGAACGCCCGCTACGCATTGGCCGAGAAAGACGCGGCATTGCAAAAGCAGGAAAAAGAAAAAGACCGATCCACCTTTGCAGCCCTTTTGACCGGTTTGCTGCTATTGTTTGTGGGAGTGATGAGCTTTTGGGGAATCCGGCAGCAACGCCACCGCAACCGCGCCTTGGTGAAAGAACATTTCTACAAGGAAGAACTGGCCCGCAGGGAAAGCGAAAACCGCCTGGCCGAGCAACGGGCTCACATCTCGCGCGAACTGCACGACAATATCGGTTCTTATCTCACTTTCATTTCCTCTTCTATCGACCGCATAGAATCGCAGCGACTCCGCACCAACGATAAGGTCCGGGTGGTGAAAGAACTCACGCAGGAAACCATTATTGAGCTGCGCAAAACCGTCTGGCTGCTCAACCGTCCTGCTCTCACAGCCTTCGACTGGCAGGCAAAACTACAGGAATACTACCGGCACTTTGGGGAAGTGAAGGTCCGGGTAACGCCGGCAGCCGAAAGCATACAGATGACCTCTGAGCAGGCCACCCACCTGTTTCGGATTGTACAGGAAGCCATCAATAATGCCCTGAAATATTCCGGTGCATCGCAGATCCGCGTGTCGGTAGATTTTACCGGTCATCACCTACAAATAACCGTTATGGACAACGGCAGCGGATTTGACCCGGCCACCACTCCATCCGGCTTTGGGAGACTTACCATGCAGCAGCGTACGGAGGCCCTCGGCGGCCATTTCTTGTTGGAAAGCGCACCGGGTAAAGGCACCTGCGTGCACCTGCGCCTGCCTTTTGCCGAAAACACACTCAACCCGGATAAGGAAATGTTTTAAATGTACGCTGTTTCCGGAAAATGCAGGTTGGCGCCAGAACAAAACATTATAACAATACGGCGGCAATCCCATTTGTGATGCATGCTAACAGGGTGCCTTTTCACTGAGAATGCCGGAATTCCCGCTCCCAACGAAAGCAAAAAAAGAGATCTGCATCTGCGCTGCAGGCCTCCGGAAGCGCTTGGTACTGCTTTAACTTTGCGGGATGCAGCAGCCACGTATTAAAATTGCCATAGACGGATTTTCCTCGTGTGGGAAAAGCACTCTTGCCCGCCAGCTCGCCCGTAAGTTGCATTATGCCTACATTGACAGCGGGGCGATGTACCGGGCTATAACCCTGTATTTCTTGCGCAATGGTATTCCGCTCGATGTTGAGGAGCCGGTCGCGCAGGCACTGTCTGAAATCGCTATTGACATCGTGCCCGATCCGGAGGAACACGACCGCATTCTGCTCAATGGCGAAGACGTGTCGCACCTGATCCGGGAGATGCTGGTGGCCGAGAAGGTAAGCGAGGTCGCTGCCATCAGGGCTGTACGCGAATTTGCCGTAGCGCAGCAGAAAGCGCTTTCGAGAAGCGGCGGCGTGGTCATGGACGGGCGCGATATCGGCACG
Source organism: Bacteroidota bacterium (assembly GCA_023392185.1). Lineage (GTDB taxonomy): Bacteria > Bacteroidota > Bacteroidia > Chitinophagales > Chitinophagaceae > UBA1952. The sequence continues at coordinate 11,766 of JAEVZP010000248.1, read as the reverse complement.
GTGGTTTTTCCGGATGCCGAACTGAAAATTTTTATGACCGCCGAACCGGAAGTGCGCGTGGTTCGCCGCTTTCAGGAACTGGAAGTCAAGAATGCCGCCATTACGCTCCACGAGGTGAAACGCAATCTGGAGCTGCGCGATTATATCGACGCCAACCGCGAGGAAAGCCCGCTGCGCAAGGCCGATGATGCCCGCGTCCTGGATAATACCCACCTGACCGAAGAAGAGCAGCTGCGCATGGCGCTTCGCTGGAGCGAAGAAGCGATTGCGGAAAAAGCCGGAACGGCCGTCGCCTGAATCCCCCGGGATTTCTTACCAGATAAATAAAGCCGTCCTCTTGCAAGAGGACGGCTTTTCTACTTTTCTATATCTACTGCGCTTACGAAACGCGCTCCAGCACCAGGGCGCTTGCGCCGCCGCCGCCATTGCAAATGCCGGCCGCGCCATAGCGCGCGCCTTTCTGCTTCAGCACGTGGAGCAAGGTCACCAGAATGCGGGCACCGGAAGCACCGAGCGGGTGACCAATCGAAACCGCGCCGCCGTTTACATTTACCTGCTCCGGCTTCAGGTTCATTTTCTGAATGTTGGCCAGACCCACGACCGAGAACGCTTCGTTCAACTCGAAGTATTCTACGTCTTCCATTTTCAGACCGGCTTTTTCTATCGCTTTCGGAACGGCGATCGAGGGCGAAGTGGTAAACCACTCCGGTGCCTGCTCGGCATCGGCATAGCCGCGGATGATAGCCAGCGGTTGGAGGCCCAGCTCTTTTGCTTTCCCGGTGGTCATCAACACCAGCGCGGCAGCGCCGTCGTTCATGGTAGAAGCGTTGGCCGCCGTCACCGATCCGCCTTTGGCAAACGCCGATTGAAGAGCGGGGATTTTTTCAAACTTCACGTTCCACATTTCTTCGTCTTTGCCAACCACCACCGGGTCGCCTTTGCGCTGCGGCACTGCTACCGGTACAATCTCTTCATCGAAAAGACCGCTTTCCTGCGCTTTCTGGCTGCGCTTGTAGCTTTCAATGGCAAATTCGTCCTGCGATTCGCGGCTGATATTGCACTCGGTGGCACACAGTTCGGCGGCGTTGCCCATTGCGTAGTTGTTATACACATCGGTCAGGCCGTCTTTGGCAAGACCGTCCACCATTTCTACGTTGCCGTATTTATGGCCCCAGCGCAGGTTGGGGCTGTAGAAAGGCACATTGCTCATGCTTTCCATACCACCAGCCACCACGATTTCGGCATCGCCGAGCAGAATGGACTGTGTTGCCTGCATCACGGCTTTCATACCGGAAGCACATACTTTATTGACGGTGGTGCAATTTACTTCGTTGGGCAAACCGGCTTTTTTAGCCGCCTGCCGGGCGGGTGCCTGACCCAGGTTGGCCTGCAACACGCAGCCCATCAATACATCGTCTACATCTTCGGGCCGGATGCCGGCACGCTCTACCGCACCTTTAATGGCAACAGCGCCCAGTTCGGTTGCGGAAAGGCTTTTAAGCGAGCCGCCCCAGCTGCCAAGCGGGGTGCGCACCGCCGAAACGATACATACTTCTTTCATACAGAAAAACGTCTTCAGTTTTTTAAGACGGGCAAAATTACGAAATCCATTCTGGCAAGCTTTAGCCCTTTAAAAGCAGGTTTTACAGGAAGGGGATTTGGGGTAAAATTTCCCCAAAAAGTGAAGAGTTATTTATGTTAAAACCGTGCCACGGGTATGGAATTCCGCCCTTTATGTCGTATCTTTAGGTATCATCCATTTGAAAACACCCCCTACTTCACCTAACCCAATCCTTATGAAAAAACACTTTTTGTTTCTCGCAGCCGCCTCTGTAATTGCTTTCGCTTATAAGCCGCTGCAGGCAGAAGTTGTCAAAGTTGTGGAAAATGAACCCAAAGGAGTGTTGCTTCCTTCAAAACTGAAAACGGAAGCAGCCGGATTTGATGCTTATGCAGCCGGCCTCTACCGTCAAATCGACTTTACCGGTGCCGAGCGCATGGACGCCGACGTTTTTAAAAAAGCCCTCAGCGGTTATCTGAACCTGAAAGCAGCCCAGAAACTGGGCAGCCAGCAAAACGTTCTGACCGTTTGTGACTTCTCTCTTCCCTCCAGCGAAAAGCGGATGTGGATTATTGATATGGACCGTAAAAAGGTACTGCTCAACGAGCTGGTTGCCCACGGTCAGGGTTCCGGCGACGTTATGGCCACTGCTTTTTCCAACACCAACAACAGCCATCAAAGCTCGCTTGGCTTCTATGTAACCGGCGAAACCTATACCGGTCAGCATGGCACTTCCCTGCGCCTCCACGGTCAGGACAAAGGCTATAATGATGCGGCCCTTGCCCGCGGTATTGTGGTTCACGGTGCCAACTATGTCAACAAAGCCTACGCCGCTGCCAACAAGCGCATCGGCCGCTCCTGGGGTTGCCCCGCCGTTGATCAGGCGATCAGCCAAAAGGTGATCAACTACATCAAAGGCGGCTCCTGTATGTTTATCTACGCCAACCACAAACCGTATCTGCAAGCCGGCTACTGGGTGAACAAGAAAGTAGAAAACATGCCGACCGAAAACATCTTCGCCGAGCAGCACGCCAAAACACAGATTGCCGGAATTACGACTCATACCGACAGCGTGCAAACAGCGGTCGCTGCAGGTCAGCTTTAAGCCAGTTTTTAAAGAAATTACAATCCCCCAGGCACCTTTAAAAGGCTTGGGGGATTTTCTTTTGGATAAAAAATTCCGGAAATTTCCGGAAAATCAGTCCAGCGAAAGCGCTGTTGCCGGGTCCCAAAATAAGGTTTCGAAATCCACAGCAGCATCTTCTTCTATTTTGACCCCTTCGGCTTCCAGCAATTTTTGCATCGCATCCGGCGCGCCGAAGTGGTGTTTGCCCGTCAGCAGGCCGTTGCGGTTGAGTACGCGATGCGCCGGCACCAACGGATGCATCGTATGGCTCAGGTTCATGGCATAACCCACCAGCCGCGCGCCGGATCTGACGCCCAGCGCCGCCGCAATTGCGCCGTAGCTGGTAACCCGGCCCGGCGGAATAGCCCGCACAATGTCATAAATCGCTTCGTAGAGGTCGCCGCGGGCCGTTTCTTTTTTCATGGATAAAAATCAGGGAGGATGGAATTATTCGGAACAATCGCCCCAAGAGATTTCACCTCAGTAAAATACGAACATCTGAACGGCCCCGGCGGGGGCTAACGTTTGTAGCTTACGAAAGCAATTTCCGGAAAATGGATCGCTTCGCGACCCAATATTTTTTAGAAATATCCAGACAAACGTTAGGTCGCGAAGCGACCGTCCGTAAGATGCAATCGATTTGGCTACAAACATTGGGTGGCTAACGCCACCTGTCTGTCAGGTGGAATCGCTGTTGCCAGCCGAAGAAAATCCTTTTATTTCTTTGCCTCTTCCCTAGCCTTCCGCTCTGCCCGTAAAACGCTTCGCCTGGGCTCTTTCACCGCCTCAAAATTATACGGACAGTGCCGGCAACCATTGCCGCAGCAATACCCGCGTTTGAGGTGGTAGCTTTCGGTAAAAACCATCCGGCCGTCGGGCAGGAAGTAATAATCAGGCGCCGGATTCGTCGGTGATGTCTTTGCCATTGCGGTTTTCGGCATTGAGGTAACGCTCCGGAACCACAACGCCGTTTTTCGGAAGCCGGAAAGCCAGATAATAAATCTTGCGGCCGTCGGCGATGTGGAGCTTTTCGTAGTGAGTCTGAATGGCCAGTGCGCCGGTGGCCTGTCCGGTCGCGTAGATGTCCTGGTAATCGGTGACGATTTCGCAGCCTTGTTCGGCAATCACTTCGTGGGTAAAATCATACAACTCGCGCGAATCGGTTTTGAGGTGGATGATCGCGCCGGGCGTCAGCACTTTTTCATACTGCGCCAGGAAGCGCGGGTGTGTCAACCGGTTTTTCGCCCGCGATTTGGTCAGGAACGGGTCCGGAAACAAGATCCAGATTTCACTTACTTCACCCGGCGCAAAATACGCTTCCAGATGCCCGATCTGAATCCGCAGAAACGCCACGTTTTTCCGGTCTTCTGCCAGCGCTTTTTTCGCACCTACATAAATGCGGTTGCCTTTCACGTCCACGCCGATATAATTCCGGTCCGGGTTTTGCGCGCCCAGTCCGAGGCTGTATTCGCCTTTTCCGCACGCCAGTTCCAGCGTTATCGGGTGGTCGTTCCCGAAAAATTCCTTCCAATGGCCCGGCATGTTTTCCGGGTATTGCAACACATTGGAATAAGTTTCGATGGCGGCAAAGCGCACCAGTTTTTTCTGAGCCATAAGGTGTGGTTGGAGCCCGTTGGGCGTTGGAGCTATACGTTGGAACTGCGTGTTGAAGCCCTTCGGGCGTTGGATTATGTTGGAGTTGTGGGTTGGATGATGTTGGCGTTACATGTTGGGGCAGCGCGTTAGACATTGTCCATTCTACCTTCCGGTAACAAAGAAAAAAACATCTTCCTACGCCCGAAGGGCTCCAACACGTGTCACCCTGAGCTTGTCGAAGGGCCAACACGCAGTTCCAACGCCCTCCGGGCTCCAACGCGCGAAGCGCTACAATGGGATATTCCCGTGTTTTCTCCGTGGGTTTACCACCACTTTGTTGCGCAGCATCTCAAAACCGCTGAGGAGGCGCTGCCGCGTTTCGTGGGGATAAATCACGGCGTCAATAAAACCACGGGCGGCCGCACCGTAGGGGTTGGCAAATTTTTCGGCGTATTCGGCTTCTTTTTCCAGCGCTTTGGCGGCCGGGTCGGCGGCGTCGGCGATTTGTTTTTTGAAGATGATTTCTGAAGCCCCTTTCGCGCCCATTACGGCAATTTCGGCGGTGGGCCAGGCGTAGTTCAGGTCGGCGCCGATGTGCTTGGAGTTCATCACATCATAAGCGCCGCCGTAGGCTTTGCGGGTAATAACGGTAATCTTCGGGACGGTGGCTTCGCTGAGGGCATACAGCAGTTTGGCACCGTTGGTGATAATGCCGTTCCACTCCTGATCGGTGCCGGGCAAAAAGCCGGGCACATCCACCAAGACGAGCAGCGGAATGTTGAACGCATCGCAGAACCGCACAAACCGCGCGCCTTTCCGGGAAGAGTTGATGTCGAGCACGCCCGCCATTACCGCCGGCTGATTGGCTACTACGCCCACACTGCGACCGCCGATGCGGGCAAAGCCCACAACGATATTTTCCGCAAAATCCTTGTGAACTTCAAAAAAGTCTTCGCTGTCTACCAGCTGCGCAATCACGTCCTTTATGTCGTAGGGCTGGTTGGTGCCTTCCGGAATGATGCTGTCCAGCGCTTCGCGCTTTTCGTTGCCGGGGGTGTAGGGCAGTGCCGGCGCTTCCTCGTCGCAGTTTTGGGGGATAAAGCTGAGGAGCTTTTTGAGGTATTGAATGGCTTCTACCTCGTTGCGGCAGCTAAAATGCGTGACGCCGCTTTTGGACGCGTGGGTTTCCGCGCCGCCCAGTTCCTCGCTCGTCACGGTTTCGTGGGTCACGGTTTTCACCACGTTGGGGCCGGTCACGAACATATAGCTCGTGTGTTCCACCATGAGGATAAAATCGGTAATGGCCGGGCTGTACACCGCGCCGCCCGCACAAGGGCCCATAATGGCCGAGAGCTGCGGCACCACCCCACTTGCTTTCACGTTGCGGTGGAAAATATCGGCGTAGCCGCCCAGGCTCACCACGCCTTCCTGAATGCGCGCACCGCCGCTGTCGTTAAGGCCGATGACCGGCGCGCCGTTTTGCAGCGCGTGGTCCATGATTTTCACGATTTTCTCGGCGTGGGTTTCGCTCAGCGAGCCGCCGAACACGGTAAAATCCTGGCTAAAAAGGTACACCAGCCGCCCGGATACCTTGCCGTAGCCGGTTACGACGCCGTCGCCCGGGTACACCTCTTTTTCCATGCCAAAATCGCGGCTGCGGTGCTCCACAAAAGCGCCGATTTCCACAAACGTGCCGGGGTCGAGCAACAGTTCGATACGCTCACGGGCGGTGAGCTTGCCTTTTTTATGCTGACTGTCGATGCGGGCTTGTCCGCCGCCGAGGCGGGATTGCGCGATTTTTTCCTGAAGAAGGTGAGCCGGATTGTTCATGGGCGGCAAAAGTAGAGATAAATGGCCGTTGGCCATTGGAACTTCGTGTTGGAAGCCCTTTAGGCGTTGGATGATGTTAGAGCTACGGGTTGGTTCCTGTCAATCCTATACTTCGTGAGCAATACGGAATATTCAACGCCCGAAGGGCTCCAACGCGCAAAGCGCTCCAACGGCAACGCCTCCAACGCCCCTCAGGGCTCCAACCAAGCCCGCAGGGCATCTGCTGCAATCCACCCACTCGCCCAGGCGTGTTGGAAGTTGAAGCCGCCGGTGATGCCGTCCACATCCAGCACTTCGCCGGCGAAATAAAGACCGCCGTGCAGCCGGCTTTCCATGGTCTCCGGCGAGACTTCTTTGGTAGAGACGCCGCCGCAGGTGACAAATTCTTCTTTAAAGGTTGTTTTTCCGGAAACCGGATAGGCGTCGCGGAGCAGTTTTTCGAGGAGCTTGCGTTGCTGCGGCGCGGCCATATTGCCCCACTGGGTGTTTTCATCAATGCCGCAGGCTTCGAGGAAATGTTGCCAGAGTCGCCTGGGGAGGTTAAACGGATTTTTCCCACCAACAGCCTGCTTGCCCATGGTTTTCCGGAAAGTTGCAAACCCGGCCTTTAGTGTTTCGTCGTCCTGCTCCGGCAGCCATTGCACCAGCGCGTTGAATTGATACCCTTTATCTGCCAGTTCGCGTGCGCCCCAGGCCGAAGTGCGCAAAACGGCAGGACCGCTCATCCCCCAGTGCGTCACGAGCAGCGGGCCGCTTTCGCTCAGCCTGGTTCCGGAAATTTTCACCCGCGCATCGGGAACGGCCACGCCCATAAGAGCTGTAACCGGATTTTGGGGCATATTGAAGGTAAAAAGCGACGGCACGGGCGCTTCAATGGTGTGACCCAGCCTGCGCAGCATCTCAAAGCCCAGGGCCTGCGGATTGCCGCCGGTGGTGATCAGTACAGCGTCGGCTTCTGCTTTTCCTTTTTCGCCAAAATCCAGCACCCACTTTTCGTTTTTCTTCTGAAGGCTTTCGAGGCGGTGGTGAAATTTCACTTCCGTGCCGTTTTGCAGCGCCGCTTCCCAAATCGTTGCGGCAATGGTTTCCGAGGAATCAGTGGTGGGAAACATGCGCCCGTCTGCTTCTGTTTTGAGGTCTACGCCACGCGCTGTAAACCATTCGATCGTTTGCTGCGGGCCAAATCGAAACAAGGTTTTCTTGAGCCAGCGGCTGCCACGCGGATATTTTGCTACCAGCGTGTTGATGTCGAAAAGATGGTGGGTGACGTTGCAGCGGCCGCCGCCGGAGACCCGCACTTTTTGCAGCGCTTTTCCGGTTTTTTCGTAAATCGTTACGTTATATTCCGGGGAGCGCGGCAAGTTGGCAGCGGCAAAGCAGCCGGCGGCACCGGCCCCGATAATGGCGATCTCTTTCAAACCTAAACTCCTGTGATGTCCTCTTATTTGAATAACGGGTGAAGGTACACAACAGGCGGCAGCCCGACGGGTGGAAGCCGGATATCGGGTTTCTTAAAAATCAATTTGGGGCACGCACCCCGACCTGTCCGCGCTGTTATACACCGCATATTTCCGGAACGGGTCTTAGCCTGTGTATTTGAAAGTACCACCGCCGGTTTTCGGATTTTCTTACCGGGTTCTCTGCTCATGGGTTAATTTTGTACCCTATTTGCCCCTTGCTGATGAAACGAATCTACTTTGACAATGCCGCTACAACGGCGCTCGATCCGGAAGTCCTCGAAGCGATGATGCCCTATTTGACCGAGCGCTTTGGCAATCCTTCTTCGGTGTATTCCTATGGCCGGGAAGCGAAGATGGGCGTGGAGGCAGCGCGTAAAAGTGTCGCGAAGTTGTTGGGTTGCAAGCCCGGCGAAATCTTTTTTACCTCCGGCGGAACGGAAAGCTCCAACGCAGCCATTGTGGCTGCTGTGCGCGACCTGGGTTGCCAGCGGATTATTACGTCTCCCATTGAGCACCACGCAACGCTGCACGCCACTGAGGCGGTTGCCCGAGAGCGCAATCTGCCGCTGGAACTGGTGCGCATTCTGCCTGGCGGTCATCTGGACCTGGCCCATCTGGAAAGCCTGCTTTCCGGCTCCGGTGAGCAGGCGCTCGTAAGCCTGATGCATGCCAATAATGAAATCGGCAACCTGTTGCCCATTGAACAGGTTTGTGCGCTGTGCGAACAATATGGTGCCATCTTCCATTGCGACATGGTGCAGACCATCGGTCACTACCCGATCGATTTCAGCAAGCTGAAAGTGCATTTCGCCTCTGCCGCCGGTCATAAGTTTCACGGCCCCAAAGGCGTTGGGATGTTGTATGTGAACGAAAACGTGCAGGTAAAACCCTTGCTCCACGGCGGTGCGCAGGAGCGCAATATGCGGGCCGGAACCGAAAACCTCTATGGCATTGTGGGTTTTGCCAAAGCGCTGGAGCTGGCTATGGCACGCTATGAGGACGATTCCCGGAAAATCCGCGAGCTGCGCGACTATTTGTGTCAGAAATTAAAGGCAGAGGTACCGGGTATGCGCTGTAATGGTGACGACGGCGAGAGCCGTCTTTATACAGTGCTGAACGTTTCTTTCCCCAAAACCGACCGCTCGGAGATGCTTCTTTTCGCGCTCGATATGGCGGGCATTTGCGTGAGCGGCGGCTCGGCCTGTAGCAGCGGTGCCAGTTCGGTGAGCCATGTCATCAAAGCGCTCCACAACGGACAGTCCGAGGAAATGGTTCCGGTGCGTTTTTCATTTTGCCGGCACAACACGCAGGACGAAATTGACACTGTAGTAGAAAAGCTGAAAGAACTGCTTTAAGACATATAAAAAAATAAAATTAAATAAGAGGTTTCCGCTTTAAGGATTTCCTCAAATAACAGCATACCCTGGGTCGCTAACGCACCCCTGATTCCAGCTCTTCTGAACCGGAATCGTTGCAAACAAAAGCGGCCTTTGAGCATCCCCTCAAAGGCCGTTTTGCATAAAGACTTAAAAAACAGAAGCGCCGGTTTTTTTAGACCAGATCGTCGTCTTTGTTGATTGTTTTATCCGGATACCGGGAAAGCCGGTAGCGCACCAGCAGCGCGCCGCCAACGCCAAACATCGCCAGGAGCAAGGTCTTTAGCGTATCGCGCTGAAAGCTTTCCATATAGGCGCGCAACTCGTCCATATGATCGGGCGTAAGCGGACCTTTATACGTAAAAAACACATAAATAGTGCTCATCAGCACGTAGGTCAGGATAAACGCCACCAGCGTGATCGTACCCCAGACAAAAGGATTTTTCCCCTTCCGGGCGGCCAGACCCGAATTGGTAAAAACCAGTATAAACATCAAAAGCAGATCCAAGGGGCCGCGCGCTTAGTATTGACTCATAAATTCGGTGACGCTTTCCATGACGTGGGCGATTTGCACTTCGCTCAGGCCGTGGTGGCAGGCGAGCAACATGCCGCCGCGCATCACGCGGTCCGCCTCCGGATAGCCACCTGGTGCTGTTTTGCTGGGCAGGTTCCGGAAGCCCGGCTGGCGCAGGATATTTCCGGTAAACACGGTGCGCGTCTGGATGTTGCGCTTTTCGAGGAAGATCTGCAGGTCGCGGCGCAGGAACGGAGCGTTGTCGCGGATCGTGAGGGTAAAGGCCAGCCAGCCGGTACGGCTGTTGGGCAGCTGCTTCGGCAGAATGAAATACGCTTCGTACTGCGCAAAAAACGCGCGCATTTTCCGGAAATTCTCGGTGCGGGTGTCGATATTATAAGCGAGGTCGTCAAGTTGCACGAGGCCAAAGGCAGCGCCCAGCTCCGAAGGTTCGATATTGTAGCCCGGCTCTTCAAACACAAACTTGGCGTCATACGGAATACCGTCTACTTCCACATTGAAACGGTTTTCGATCGCTTCACTTTCCACAAACAGCGAAGAACTACGACCCCAGCTGCGCAGCAGGCGGGCGCGATCGTAATAGGCTTCAGTATTGACGCACAACATGCCGCCATTTCCGGCGCAGTTGATGATATGAGAACCGTAGAAGGAAGTGGTACTCATGTCGGTAAAGCGACCGGACGATTTTCCGTCGATTTCCGCGCCAATGGTATCGGCGCTGTCTTCCAGCACAAAAAGACCGTGTTTATCGGCAATTTCGCGAAGCGTTTTCCAGTCGGGCAGGTTTCCGATCAGGTTGGGAATAATCATCGCCTTGGTTTTCGGCGTGATCATTTCCTCTACTTTGGAAGCGTCGATATTGTAGGTTCCTTCTTCCACATCTACAAAAGCCGGAATCCAGCCTTTGCGCACCTGCGGGGCCACAGTGGTGCTAAAGGTCAGGGCGGGTGTGATGATCTCAGCACCGGCCTCGTAACCCATCAGCTCGGCTGCCAGATACAAGGCGCTGGAGCCGGAGTTCACCATAATACCGTACTTCTTATCGTACAGCGCTGCTACGCGGGCTTCCATCTCCCGGGTATGCTTGCCCATCTGAGTGGAAGTACGCAATACATGGTTAACGGCCTCGATTTCCTTTTCACCATAAACCGCTTTGCCATAGGGCACGTGCGGATAAGAAGTTGTTGTAGTCATCGCCTGAATTTCTGAGTAGATGCGCGAAAATAAGGGGTATTCCGATGGTTTTAGCGGAATATGGATTGTATGGCAGCTTTAATCCTGGCAAACCGGTATCAGAAACGAAAAAAGACGCGATTTGGTACCGCGTCTTTTAAAAAAGGTTTTTTTGAGGCTTAAGGCGCAATGGCTTCGTTGTTCATATCGGCCTTTCCGTCTTCGGAATGTACATAATGATACGCTTTTCCGGTTTTGGCAAAGGCAATCAGGTCGCGGGTAAGGGCGTCTTTGTGGGTATAGAAAAGGCCGTGGGGCGCACCTTCATACACCAGATATTGTGCCTGCGGAATCATCTTGGCCACGCGCTCCGAACTGACTTCTTTGGGAACAATATTGTCGGCATCGCCGTGGATCAAAAGGGTTGGAATGGTGACAGCCGCGCAGTCGGACCGGAAATCAGTGTAGGCAAAAGAGCCAACGCAGGCTTTGGTGGCTTTCGGCGATGCGTCGGCAGCAATGTCGCGGTAATATTCCAGCAGCGGGCCGCTGACCGGGTGTTTGATCAGGTTGACGCCAAAGAATTTTTTACCGAAGTCGTCCAGAAAACCAATCCGGTCTTCGTTCAGCTTCTCAATCATACCCCCGAAAGTGCTGCTCTCTACCCCGTCCGGGTTGTCGTCGGTTTTCACCAAGTAAGGCGTCACCGCACTTACCAGCACGAGCTGCGAAACGCGGCTGTTGCCGTAGCGACCGAGGTAACGAACGGCTTCGCCGCCCCCCATCGAAAAGCCTACCAGAGTCACATCCGTCAAATCAAGTTGCTCCAGCACAGCCGCCAGATCGTCGGCCAGCGTGTCGTAGTCATAACCGGTCCAGGGCTTATCGCTGTGACCAAAACCGCGTCGGTCATATTTTATCACACGCAGTCCGGCGTCCACCAGCGGTTCCAGTTGGTATTCCCACATATGCTTGCTCAGGGGCCAGCCGTGGATCAACACAACCGGCTTTCCGGAACCATAATCTTTATAGGAAATACGAATGTCCTGTCCGGTCGTCTTGTCTTTGGAAATGAGGTGCTTCATAAAAATGGTAAGAGGATAAAAAGA
>JAEVZP010000207.1 GCA_023392185.1 Bacteroidota bacterium | reverse complement strand
ACTACCGGCAGCGCTGGGCCGAAGACGGTATTCTGCCCGCTCTTTTGCAGCTGGCCCACGATTTTAACCTGCGCACCTGGCTGATGACCGAAGCCGAAGACGGCCACCGTGCCTACGCCAATTTTCTGCAACTGGCGGAACTGCTCCACGCTACGCAGATGCGCCGGAAGCTGAGCGAAACCGAGCTGGTTTCGTGGTTGCAACGGGCGATCAGCGACGAAGAAATTGCCCAGGGCGACGCCTTCGTTCAACGTTTGGAGCGCGACGACGAAGCCGTGCAGATCACCACCATTCACAAAAGTAAGGGGCTGGAATACAACATCGTGATTGCCCCGGACATCAACTGGAAAACCACTCTGGGCAACCGCAACCGCCCGACACTCAGCTACCGCGAGCCCGAAACGGGTCGGTATTTTTTCATCGAGCAGTCCCGGTGCGATGACGTACAAAAAGCGCTTTATGCCGCGCAGGAAGAGCAGGAAAACCGCCGTCTGCTGTACGTTACCATTACCCGCGCGGTGCATGGCTGCTATCTTTTTGCTACCACCCGTACACAGGATGTAGGCAAAACGGCGAGCGTTTTTATGCCCGCCCTCAAAGCGGTTGCTCACCCGGAGATTGTATTCAACGCGCCCATTCCGCCCTTGCAGACGCTGGAGGAAGCCGAAACCGAAAAGCTACACCGCTACACCGTTTTGCCGAAGATTTCCAATTTTCACTTGCCGCAGGCGTGGTGGCGGCGGCTGAGCTACAGCGGCATCAGCGGTGGCGGCGAATATTTCCGGCTGCCCCGGCCCTTGCCGCAGACGACGGCCTACGACACCTTTGTTTTTGAAACCTTGCCGCGCAACAGTAAAACGGGCGAGATGTTGCACTACCTTTTAGAGCGCGCGTTGCCGGATCAGAAAAGCAACTGGCCGTGGGCCGTTGCGCAGACGCTGAACCGCTTTATGCCGGCTAAAAAAGAAGCTTTAACGCCGCTGTTTCTGGAGTTGATGAAACACATTTCCGGGGCGCAGATCCGGATGCCCGGCGGAGAAACATTTGCCCTCCGGGAGGTGCACCACGAAAAGCGGCTGGCCGAGCTGGAGTTTGATTTTCCGGTTTCAACTTTTCAGCTGGCGGCCCTGCAGGCAGCAGCGCTTTCAGAGGGGATAGTAGTAACGCTTCGCGACGCCGGTCGGGCAGAAGGGGTGATGAATGGGAAAATAGACCTGTTTTTTGAGCAGGGAGGAAAGTTTTATGTGCTCGACTGGAAATCGAACTACCTCGGCGACGCGCCGGAGGCTTATACGGGTTCCAACCTCGCAGATGCGATGCAGCGCGCCAACTACCACCTGCAATATCTGATCTATACGCTGGCAGCCAAAAAATACCTTCAAAAGCGCCTGCCTGGTTTTGATTACGAGCGTGATTTTGGCGGTGTTATTTATTTGTTTGTGCGCGGGGTGAGGCAAGATACATGCAATGGTGTTTTTACCGCCAAGCCGCCTGCGGCGCTGCTTCAGCAGCTGGAAGATTTGTTTGAAGCAAAAGAGGCGCAGGCACAGCCTGCCTCATAACCCGGCGAAAGCGTAGCTTTCGCCGAACCGCTCATTTGCTTGTGTTTTTATAGCAGCGGGTCTCAATTTTGCCGCAGGCAAAGTCCAATCCTCCAATGTCCCAATGTTCCGCTTGCGGGACGTCCAATCCGATATGAAACTTACCCTCGGTTTTTCACCCTGTCCCAACGATACGTTTATTTTTGATGCCCTGGTCAATGGCCTGATTCCGTCGCAGGGGCTGGAGTTTGAAGTGGTGCTGGAAGACGTGGAAACACTCAACCGCTGGGCGGCAGAAGGCCGACTGGACATTACCAAGCTTTCCTTTAGTGCGCTGTTGCCCCTCACCGATACATACGCTTTGCTGCGCACCGGCGCGGCGCTGGGGCGGGGTGTAGGCCCGCTGCTGGTAGCCAAAGAAGCCATTCCATTTCCGGAAATTTCCCGAAAAAAGATTGCTATTCCAGGAAAGCAAACCACGGCCAATCTCTTGTTTTCGCTGGCCTTCCCGGATGCGCAGGATAAGACCGAGGTCTTGTTCTCAGACGTCGCCGACGGCATCATTTCCGGAAAATTTGATGCCGGATTGATGATTCACGAAGGGCGCTTTACCTATGAAAAGCAGGGCTTGGTGAAGCTGCTGGACCTCGGCGAGTGGTGGGAACAAACCAGCGGTGCGCCGATTCCGCTCGGCGGCATTGCGATTAAAAGAAAGTATGGCAAAGAAGTGTACGAAAAAGTGAACACCCTGATTGCCCAAAGTCTGGCCTACGCGTGGCGGCGCTATCCGGTGCTCAGCGATTTTATTACCCAAAACGCACAGGAAATGGAGGAAGACGTGATGCGCAATCACATCAACCTGTATGTAAATGATTTTACGGCGGACTTGGGGCCGGAAGGAGAAAAAGCCCTCGCGGTGCTGGCGCAAAAAGCCGGGATTTCCGGAAATTTCTTTCAGAAGTAGGGGAGGGAAAGCCTTCTTTTTTAGAAATATTTCCGGAAATTTCTCCCTATAAAAGCATTTAAAGACCCTTCTAACCAGCCCTTTTACTTCTTAAAGACTTTCTACCCTTATTAACTTTCTTCTTGAAGCAAAAGGCCGGAAATTTGCGTGCTTCTTTCTATGCGTATTTTCCAATTGCTTTTCCTGTTGCTGTTTCCCGTCGTGCTGCATGCGCAGTCGGTTTCGGGTACGGTAGTGGATGTAGAATCGGGCCAGCCGCTCCGGGGCGTGCGCGTAACGGTGGTGGGAAGCGATGCGCATGTGCTGACTGATGGAGAAGGGAAGTTTTCGATTTCCGGAAAAGGGGGCGAATCTTTTTATTTTACGGCCCCCGGTTATGCTCAGCAGATCCGGCGTGTACCGGAGCATGTTGGCAATGTGCCCTGGCAAATCCGGATGCAGCTCTTTACGGTGTCGCTCGGCGAAGTGAAGGTGAAGCCTTTTGGGGAAGGGTATCAGCGCGATTCGTTTGAGCGGGCCAGGACCTATGAGCGGCCCCTGGCGCGGCAAAAATCCGGCGGCATGTCGCCGGTGTCGATGCTGGCCGAGCGGTTTTCGCCCCGGCAAAAGCGGCTGTTTCGGTTCCAGGAAGAATTTCACCGGGTGGAAGACGAAAAGTTTATTGATTCGCGCTACACCCCGCAGCTGACGGCCGAACTCACCCGTCTTTCCGGCGACACGCTGGCGCATTTTATGAACGCCAACCCGATGCCCTACGACTTTGCGCGGGCGGCCACCGATCTGGAGATTAAAATGTGGATTAAAGACCGGTTTAAAAGCTGGCAAGGAGAAGGTATTCCACCGCCTAAAGAAGGCTAACAGAGAAATCTAGGCCTTCGGTTTCGCAACGTCCGGCTTTTTCCGGAAAAGCCCCTGCTTATAACGACTTCTCCATATTCGCAGAACAGTTCGTACTTTTGCGCTCCTTTTTTGACCCTGTATAAAAAACCTTTCAACACGCTTTTTCCGGAAAAATCACATCGGAAACGGCTTTTTTGAACTTCCCAAATACGATATGGCCCAGGTTAACCGCAGCAATATTGCGCCCCTTCACGACAAGATTTCCGTTACGATTTCAAAAGAAGATTTTATGCCTTCTTTTGAGAAAAACCTGAAGCAGTACGCCAAGAACGCCACTGTTCCCGGTTTCCGGAAAGGCCACGTGCCGGCCGCTATGGTCAAGAAAATGTACGGTCCTTCCATTTATCAGGAAGAAGTGCTGCGCTCCGTTTCCAAAGAGCTGGAAGACTATATGCGTCAGGAAAAGCTTTCCATTTTTGGCCAGCCGCTGAGCCTGCCCATGGAAGAGCGTCTTTCCTTCGATCTGAACAACCCAACAGATTATACCTTCGATTTTGAAGTAGGTCTGAAGCCGGAATTTGAAGTAACCGCGCTTTCTAACGGCACCGTGCTGCCCCGCTACAAGGTGACTGTGACCGACGAAATGGTGGACGAAGAAGTAAAGCGCATGACGCAGCGCCTCGGTCAGATGGAACATCCGGAGACAGTTGAAAACGAAGAAGATGTGGTGTTTTTTGAAACCGGCGTTGCTGATCAGAACGGCAATACCGAGCGCCCCGTTATGGTGAGCCGCCTGCCGGAAGGTTTGCGCAGCAAATTCATGGGTGCCAAAGCCGGCGACGAAGTCACAATCAACCCAACGGCGGATTTTTCAGACGAAAACGAGCGCCGCACATTTGCCGCTGAAATCCTCGGCACCGAAGACCTCGAAGCCGACCACACTGCCAAGGTTTCCAAGGTAGGTCGCATCAACCCGGCTGCCGTGGACGAAAGCCTTTTCGCACAGGTGTTCCCGACCGAACCGCCGGCCGATGAA